>JANQFU010000004.1 GCA_028277665.1 Alphaproteobacteria bacterium
AGCGTTGCCCAATCAGGTTGTCTCATTCCGTAACCTGAACTATGGATAAGAATAAGTTATAAAACGAACAAAACCAACGTCATCCCGGCGAAAGCCGGGGTCCAGAGAAAACGTTTTTCTTATTTTACGCGGCGGCCCGCAGAAACGGCGTTCTCCTTCGAAACTCCGGACCTCCGCATTTAAACAACTTTATGACTGGATCCCGGCTTTCGCCGGGATGACGGTTGGTTTTGTCAGCTTTGTAACTTATTCTTAATCCATAGTTCAGGTTAACAAAGAAGCATAACAACGGGAAAATCAGGACCTGTTCATGTTCCGGGTGTCATCCGCGGAAGCGTTTTGCGTATGTGTTGCCTCGCCCGGGATATCGTTGACGGCGGCGCAGCGCACGCGCGCTTCATAAAACCGCCGGACCGGCAGCATGTTGACGGAAACGGGATCGAACTCCGTTCCCATGATCGACGCACCCCCTTCCATCTCTCCGATCAGGACGGTTTTTGCCTCCATGAGATCCTGACGGACCGAGAGCGGAAAATCGGGAAGAAGGATCTGATACCCACGGCTATGGATCAAAAGCGCATCATGGGACTGCAAAATCAGGGCAGGCGCAGACGGACGAAGATCGACAGCCGGAATGTACACACACAAGCGGTTCAGGCCCGTCCGGCCGATCTCATAATTCCGTTCGACTTTGTGCTCGATGCAGCCACTGACATTCATCTCAAAGCCTCCAGATTGCTTATGTAATTAAGCATATATCCATTCGAAAATCAAGCCTAACCGAACAAATGGGGACCAAACAGGTGGATAACTCATATCTTGATTCAACTTACCACCCTTAACCGCGGCCGTCCCTTGTCCTCCGGCGATTTCCGAAGCCCGGGCATTTTGTCACTTTTTGTCTCCGAAGACACTGGATTTGCAACATTAATATAGGTTCTCGCCGCGCGCCGGGAAAGGTCTGTCAGGATCTCATATCCGATTGTGCCCGCGCATGCGCCAAGAGCGTCCGCGCTCTGATGCGAGCCCAGAATTTCAACCCTGTCCCCCGGGACGGGCAAAGGAACATCGTCCGGCAGACCGGATAAATCAATAGCCGTCAGATCCATCGAGACGCGCCCGACGACCGGACAGGCCTGACCATGCCAGAAAACCCGGCCCTTGCCGTTCCCGAGCGCTCTTAGGAATCCGTCGGCGTATCCGATCCCGATCGTCGCCAGTCGGCCCGGCGTATTCTGAGTGTGGCTCGCTCCGTAACCGACGCTCTCGCCGGGACGAATCTCGCGGACCTGAAGAACCCGGGCGCTCAGCGTGACAACGGGACGCATCGGGTTCGGACGCTCCGGGAGCGGGTTCAGGCCGTACAGTCCCATGCCGGGCCGCGCGAAATCCATTGCATAGCGCCGGTCCCGCAGAAGGCCGGAGGAATTGGCGATCGAGCACCGGACACCGGGCAGCCGGGCGGCGGCTTGCCGGAACAGCTCGTATTGGGTCTCGGTCATGGGGTGATTGACCTCATCGGCACAGGCGAAATGAGACATGAGACCGTAGGGTTTCCCGTCCCGGAACGCGCCGTTTTCATGCAACGCCGTGAACTCGTCGAACCGGATCCCAAGACGGTTCATCCCGGTATCGAGATGAAGGATGGAACGTCCAAGGCCTCCGAAAACCTCTCGCGCCAGAGGAAGTTGCTCCGCCGCGTTCAGGATCGGGGTGAGCCGGTATTGCTTGTAAAGCGCGGCGGATTTTGGTCCCGTCAATCCTTCAAGAACGGCAATCTGGACCCGCGGGAAAAAACGGCGCAGAGCCAGAGCCTCATCAAGATTGGCGACGAAAAACAAATCGCATCCGGCATTATGCAGGCGGGTAGCGACCGGCATCAGACCGAGCCCGTATCCGTTCGCCTTGACGGCCGCTCCGACCCGGCAGGCCGAGCCCGCGGCCCGGCACAGATGAGCGTAGTTCGCGGCAAGCGCGGACAAATCGACCATCAATTCGGGGGCATCGGCCATCACGGCATCCTTTGATTCAAAGCATGTAAAATCAGAATGTTATGCTCCCAGATTGAGAGCCTTTTGGCAAGGGGTGTGTTGTATCACTCCCCGCGCAGGACATCCGGCAGCAGATACCCGGTGACAGACGCCCGCCCGGAAGCATCCGGATTCATGTAGATCTCGAGCGCCGTGCGGAGATTCTCAAGCGTGACGGCCTCAAGACGCTGCGGCCATGTCTCGATCTCTTCAAGGCTCTGACCGGTCGTAAGAGCCCGGCCGATCACCATCGCCGGTCCCTGAAGCGAGTCCCGCGCATAGATCGCGGCGGCCTGAAGCCGGGCGCGGGCATCGGCCAGTTCTTCCCCGGTAAATCCGTCCCGGACGGCGCGGCGCAACTCTTCATCAAACGCGGCGGCGATCCGGTCCGTCTCTACCCCTTCGGCCGGCGTGGCATACAAGGAGAGCACGGCATCGTTCAGGACGTCTGCGTTATATGAAAGGCCCGCATTTGTCGCAAGACCCTGATCGATAACGAGGGCGCGATACAGGCGCGAGGTCGGCCCGCCCCCGAGAATTTCCGCCGCAAGATCGAAAGCCAGCGCCAGTTCCGGAAACTCCCCGGCGCCCGGAACGCGGTAAAGACGCTGGAAAACCGGTTGCCGGACGGCGGACGAACGCTTTGTGATCTCGATATCCGATGGGAACGGCGGGACGTTCGGGCGGGCCCGGCTTGCCGGAAGCTCTTCCGGCGGGAGCGTTCCGTAGATCCGTTCGGCCAGCGGGCGTAACTCGTCCATTGTCACGTCTCCGGAGACGACGAGGATCGCATTGTTCGGCGCGTACCAGGTCCGATAGAACGCGTGCGCCTCCTCCCAGTTCAGCTTTTCCATTTCATCCATCCAGCCCAGTACGGGTGTACCGTACGGGTGATTGACGAAAAGGGCGGCGCGCATCTGTTCGTACAGTGCACTGTGCGGGTCGTTTTCGACACGCTGGCGGCGTTCTTCGATGACGACGGCATGCTCCGTTGCGACATGCTCCGGCGGCGGCGCAAGATCGCGCATCCGGTCCGCTTCCATCTCCATGACATCGGCAAGGTGATCGCGGGATATGCTCTGGTAATAGGCCGTGTAGTCCTGGGATGTGAATGCGTTGTCGTTTCCGCCCATTGCCCGGATCCGCTTCGAGAACGCGCCGGGCGCGAGATCGTCCGTTCCCTTGAACATCAGGTGCTCGAGGAAATGCGCGATCCCCGAATGGCCGGAGGGCTCATCCGCCGCGCCGGCTTTGTACCACACCATATGCGTGACAACGGGAGCGCGGTGGTTCTCGACAAGAACGACCTCCATCCCGTTCGGGAGCGTGAAGCTCTGCGCGTCAAAGACGCGCGCGGGCGTTTCTGCCGGATCCTGCGCCATCAGGCGCGCGGCCGGCGGCACAAGGACAAGTGCCGCGCACATAATTGCCGCCGCGACCAGCGCAAAACGAAGAAGTAAAAATTTACGTTGCATATACACTGAAGTAATGCAGGGTGCCGCCCCGCGCAAGCCCGGCGGTCGACAAGTCCACAATCAATATTTGGAGGGAGATAAAGTTTGACAAACACGCCGAAAAATCATATTACATAATATAATATCGGGCGGGCGGCTCAATAACAAAAAAACAGGGTGTCAATGCGTACGGGAGCAAACCTATCAGAAGACGGGATTATCCATCTCGCCCGGCGAATCATGACGACCTCGCATGACGAGATGCCGCTTTCCGAGATATGCAATCTCTTTGAGCACCCCCGAATTCGTTCCGAGATAACCCGCCTCTTGAAAACATTCTGTCATATGGACGGTAAAAATTCACAGACCCATGAGGCCTATCAGGACCAGTGGAATATTGCAGAGGGATATATTGAAGAGCAAGGAGGCTCACGCGCCGAACGGGCTCTTTTTTATGCGCTGGATATCAATAACCATCTGCGTGAAGGGCGCGTTCAAACGCTTTTTCCGTCGGATCGAGACACATACGGAACATGGGCCGAATTCTGGAAGCGTACAAAAGATAAACACGCCTATCTTGAAAGTTTACAAGCGTGTGGCCTTTTAGATTCCTCAGAGGATATTTCTACCCTCGCCCGGACAGGGGCATCTAGACTCCGGAAAACTTTTTCAACCGTCGCGCCGAATGGAAAATCTTTTGCAACGGTCGTTCATTCCGGCCTGTTCACAAATACGGCAGAGGGGGATCCAGAGCCTTTATTTAACAATGCGGCGCAGCGGGAACGTGAGGCAGAGCCACCCGCAAAGCAGGCGCCAAAGCCAAACCGGGGAGAGATTCTCTGGGCGGCGGTGCAGGAACTTGACGGCATTAATGGTGAAGAAACGTTCAGGGTTCAGGACCCTAAAGGACAGTATACGTTTATGCATGTTACCGATACATCCGGAAACGTCACCGAGCTTGCTGTCGGGGAGCATCCGCGCGCAACATTTGTCTGGAAAGAGCCGATCCGGATGGAGAGCTGCCATACGCTAGCCGAGATCGACATTCACGACCTGAGGCGGGAGCCTTGCACACAGCGCGTTATCTGGCGAGGCGAAAGCAAATGGACGGACGAGATTTTCGATTTGATCTACGCAAAACCCGAAGACCTGCCACAGCAGGTCAATACGCAGATCCATTGGAAAGATCGACCGGAACGGGCTGGTCAGGTTCTCAAAGGTATACAAGATTTACGTGAACGCCTCGGCCGTCCGCCGACGCACGCCGATGAAAACGAGATCATCAATCTTGCCTCGGGAGAGCCAACGACCCTCAAAAGAATTCTCAATGCTTTGCAAAGAGGCGTTATTTCCGGTCTTGAGGGGGTCACGGGTCTCAATGCCCTTCTCAGCAGAGCCGGGCAGAACGACGTCCCTGCGCTTACTCCTCGCGAAGCGGGGTCTGCGCACCTGTCACTGTCTCCCCGGCCTCAAGTATAGCCTTGATCCGTGCGGCTTCTTTTTCAGCGTCGACGACAATCGCCGGGGCTTCCTGTTCCCTGGCAACGTTCAGAAGTTTTTTGGCAACGGGAATATTCTCACGGCGCAGGGTTTCGGTTTCTTCATCGACCACGGCGCGAATATCCTCCGGCGTGCTGTGCGCATCGACTTTTTCCAGAAGGGCGGCCTCGCTCCGGCTTTCCTGCGGGCGCGAAGCGGTGGCCGGGCTCTTTGTGCCGAGAAGGGCCTCGATGGCCTGCTCTTCGGGATCGCTTTCCTGCGGGCGGGAAGATCCCGGGCGCGGTGCCGGAAGCTCCAGCGATGGCGGCAACTCAAGCGGCGCATGCTTGACGACGGCGAACTCATCCGGCGTCCGGTGCGTGAGACCGAGATCTTCCTTGATGCTCGAGCAACCACTGACCGGAAGACACAAGATGAAAGCCAAACCCAGGGCCCGTCTTGCAATCAAGAATCTGGATCCCGGCTTCCGCCGGGATGACGAAGAAATATGCATTCTCTCATTTATCCGGTTCATTTTCGACCCTCGTTTCCGTATCCTGTTTTTGATGTCTCAAGAATAAAGCATCAAACAGGATCAAGGCAACGCCGATTGTAATCGCACTGTCGGCAATATTGAAGGCGGGCCAGTGCCATGCGCCGACATAGACATCGAAAAAATCCGCAACCGCCCCGAACCGAAGGCGGTCGATCATATTCCCGAGCGCCCCGCCGATGATCAGCCCGTAGGCATGAACCTGAAGCAGTGTCTCGGAAAGCCGGAGCAGGACGGCAAACAGACAGACGATCACAGCGGAAAAAGCCACGAGAACAATCGGCCCGGCATCGCCGAAATTCTGGAGCATCCCGAAGCTGATCCCCTCGTTCCAGACCATAACAAGATTAAAGGACGGAAAGAGCGGCGTCACCACATAGGGGAGCCGGTCCGGCGCTTCGGCAAGCCATGCGAAAAACCCGAGCGATCCCCGGCTCAACGCCGTCAGCGGCAACAAAAACCGCTCCGTCAGGGCCCACTTGCTGAACTGGTCGCAGAACAGGATGAACAAGGCGAGATCCATCCCGATGGCGAAGCGGATCAGTTTTGTATGGCGGAAAAATTTCATGTTTTCCTCAGGAGGGCATGTCATTCACGTCGCTTTCTGCCGGGCCAGATACCAGTGCACGGCATCGGCGTCACGCGGCGTCACGTCCGGATAATCGGGATCGCTGCCAACCTCGGGCAGGATTTTCCAGCTCCGTTGACATTTCGCCCCTTCGGCGCGCACGAATTCAACGGCAATCCCGGAGATATCGTCGAGCTTAAAGGCATTTTCCGGCGGACGGCCTTCAATCACACTCGCCTGAGAGGTGATGGACACCTCGGCCATATCGACGCCTTCGAGCAACCGGGTAAGCTCATGCGTCACATATATGCGGGGATGCGCCTCAAGGGAGGAGCCGATCGTCTTGTCCGCGCGTTTTTGCTCGATCGCGCCGAGCACAACCCGCCGCACTTGCCGCACGCTCTGCCATTTCTTCGCCAGAGCCTCATCGATCCAGGAATCGTTCGTTTTCGGGAACGTCCGAAGGTGTACGCTGTCCGGTGCGGCAAAAATCCCGCGTGGGCGGTAGCTCCAGGCCTCTTCCGTCGTATAAACCAGATACGGAGCCAGCCAGGCCGTCAGGCATTCGTAAATATGCGCGAGAATCGTCCGCGTCGCCCGCCGCTCGAACAAATCCGGACGGTCGCAATAAAGACGATCCTTGCGAATATCGAAGTAGAACGCCGAAAGCTCATTCGTGCAGAAATTATGCAGCTTGTTCATGAGGCGGCCGAACTCGTAATTCTCGATATGCCCCCGGACCGTTCGGTCCATATCGGCGAGCCAGTGCATAACGAGCCGCTCCAGCTCCGGCATTTTGGCGTATTCCGCAGGTTTCAGTTTCTCGTCTTCGGTCATGCCCTCAAGCGCGCCAAGGAGGAAGCGCAGCGTATTGCGGATCCGGCGATAAAGATCGCTCGTCGCCTTGATCGCATCTTTCCCGATCCGGATATCTTCGGCGAAATCGGATGTCAGGGCCCAGAGCCGCAGGATATCGGCCCCGTTCACGTTGATGATCTCGTCCGGCGCGACAATATTTCCAAGAGATTTGGACATTTTATAGCCCTTCTCGTCGAGCACAAACCCATGCGTCAGAACGTTGTCATAGGGAGGCCGGCCCCGCGTCCCGCAGGATTCCAGCATCGAGGAATGGAACCAGCCGCGGTGTTGGTCCGATCCTTCAAGATAGAGATCCGCCGGCCATTTCATGTCCGGACGGTCTTCCAGAACAAAGGCATGCGTCGAACCGGATTCGAACCAGACATCGACAATGTCGAACACTTGCTCGTAGTCTTCGGCTTTATATGTGCTGCCAAGGAAGTCCGCAGCGTCGCGCGCCCACCAGCTATCAGAGCCTTCGGTTTCAAAGGCGTCCTGAATGCGCTTCAGGACGGCCTCATCCGTGAGCGGCTCGCCGGTCTTTTTGTTCACGAACAACGCAATCGGCACGCCCCAGGCCCGCTGACGGGAAATACACCAGTCCGGGCGGGACTCGATCATCGCGCCGATCCGCCGCTCTCCCTGCGCTGGAATCCAGCGCGTCTGTTTCACGCCTTCCAAAGCCTTTTCCCGGATCTTGTTGTGATCGTCCATGGCAATAAACCATTGCGGCGTCGTCCGGAAAATGACTGGAGCTTTCGAACGCCAGCTATGCGGATATTCGTGTTTGAGGTTTTTCTTCGCAACGAGCTTCCCGGTCACGTCAATGGCCTTGATCACGGCAAAATTCGCGCCGCCCATCTCGCCCTTGGCGGTGTAAATTTCTTCACCGGCAAAAAGCGGGACATGCTCTTTCATCGTCCCGTCGTCATTGACGTTGTCGGTGATCTCAATCCCGCAGGCCTGACCGAGATAAAAGTCGTCCGCGCCGTGGGAGGGCGCAATATGCACAAATCCGGTCCCGGAATCGTCCGTCACAAACTCCCCGTACAAGAGCGGCACGTCGAAGTCATATCCCTGCCCGCGCAGCGGGTGGGAGCAGGTCGTCCCTTCAAGATCGGAAGCCTTGAGCATCGCCTCAAGGCTCCAGTCCGTGATTCCGCCTTGTGTGCAGACGTCATCGGCCAAAGACGTACACACGACCAGACGGTCGCCCGGTTTGACGCGGCTTTCTTCGGTCACGGAGGCGACTTTATAAACGGCGTATTCCATCGGCGCACCGTATGCGATCGCGCGGTTGGATGGCAGCGTCCACGGCGTCGTCGTCCAGATCAGGACATCCGCACCGCGCAAGGCCTCGCATCCGGCCTTGACGACCGGGAACCGGACCCAGACCGTAACGGATTTATGCTCTTTATATTCAACCTCGGCCTCGGCCAGAGCGGTCTTTTCGACAACCGACCACATGACCGGCTTCACGCCGCGGTAAAGGCTTCCGTTCAAAAGGAATTTATGGATCTCGCCGACAATCCGGGATTCGGCATGATTGGTCATGGTGAGGTACGGGTTTTCCCAATCTCCCATCACGCCCAGACGCTGAAACTCGGCGGATTGAATATCGGCCCATTTCTGCGCAAATTCCCGGCATTCTTTCCGGAACGCGATTTTGTCGACATCGTCCTTGTTCAGGCCCCTGGCGCGGTACTGCTCCTCGATCTTCCATTCAATCGGCAGTCCGTGACAATCCCAGCCCGGCACCAGCGGCGCGTCATAGCCCATCATCTGCCAGGAGCGGTTCACGACATCTTTCAGGGACTTTGTAAAAGCATGCCCGATATGCGCATGTCCGTTCGCGTAGGGAGGGCCCCAGTGCAAAATCCATTTCGGCTTGCCTTTGGACGCCACGCGCACCTGCCCGAACAAATCCTCGTCCTGCCATTTTTTCAGGATCTCCGGCTCTTTCTGTGCGAGTCCGCCCCGCATCGGAAAATCGGTCTTCGGGAGAAACACCGTTTCCTTATAGAAATCGGCTCTGCTTTTTTCCGTGTCGTCCGGTTTATTCATGTCGCTCATATCTGGTCACTCTCAATTCGTCGTCATCTCCCGGGCTTTCACTCCGGGAATGTGTTAACACATGGATGGTTTCAGGGGAATGGGGAAAAGAAAAATCGCCCGGATGTGCCGACGCTCCGTCCTCGGATCAGGAGGCCGGCCCGGTAATTCGAATCGCGATTATCATCGGCGGGAAAGAAATCATAATCTCTACTTAACGGGTCTTGTGGCAAGAGGCAAGGTTTATCCATGGCCGGAAACCTTCCGGACGGTCAGATTTTTACAAGATCGTGGCTTTCACATGCCCAAGGAACCTCTTATACTGCAGATAGAATATGTAACCGTGACCTATGAGGAGACGCGTCCGGATGAAACCCGCCCCCATACCCGAGCCGAACGAACTGCTTCCAATGGATCAGGCAGAGCTGGACGAGATTGCCGAACAGCATCAGGTTTACCTGAACGGCTCCCGCGGGGGCGCCCGGGCGAATTTTAAATTCCGCGACCTTTCGGGATTGAGCCTGAAAGGGTATAACCTTTCACAGGCCGATTTCACGGCTTCCCGTCTGGTCGGCGCCGATCTCTCGCACGGGATTTTCGAAGCGGCCTGTTTCTTCGCCTGCGATCTTCGTCATGCCAGCCTTGAACATGCTGCTTTTCTCCGCGCCGATTTCCGTGGCGCCTATATTGCCGGCGCGAATTTGTCCGGCGCGGATCTCGCTTCCGCCGATTTCCGGGAAGGCAAAATCATGACCTGCGGCAAAGCCGGAGAGCTTGTGGACCGCCAGCGAAGCGGAGACGCGGGAGCTCGTACGATTTTCCGTGGCGCCCGTCTGGCGGGCACCAATCTTTCGGGGACGCATGCCAAAGCCGCCGATTTCAAGGATGCGGATCTCTCGGGCGTTTTAATGGTTGACGCAGACCTCTCGGGAGTCAATTTCGAGGGGGCAAATCTGAGCGATGCGGACCTGACCGGCGCAAACCTTTCCAACGCGAATATGCGCTCGAGTATTCTTGCCGGAACAAACCTGACGGCGGCGGAACTGCACGGCGCGGACCGGACCGGCGCGCTCACTGACGATGCGATGGGCGATAAACTGGAGGCTCTCGAAAAATCGCTGACCGAGTTACTGGAAGAACACACGCTCTGGGTTGCCAGCGCCGGAAAAGACGGACGGCAGCTTAATCTCAGCGGATACGATCTGCGCGACGTCATCGGTCTGCGGAATTATCACATGACGGCAATCAAGGCGCTTGGCGCAAACTTCGTCCATCAGGATCTACGCGGTATGGAAATGCAAAGCGCCACGCTCGACCGTTCCGATTTCCGCGATGCGAACATGCAGGGCGCGGATTTTCGGGGATCGTCCCTGAAATACGCCCAGTTGGCCCGCGCCGATCTCAGAGATGCGAATTTCGGGCCGCTTCAGTTTGACCGGGAGGACGGCGGCAAACGTCTCCAGCGTGCGAACCTCGCCGGCGTCAATTTTCGTTATGCCGATCTGCGCGGAACCGTTTTCCATGATTGCATCCTGATGGGGGCGGACCTGTCTTTTGCCCAACTGGCGGGATGCGATTTCCGCAAAGCGGATTTGAGCGGGATTCTGACCGAAGGGACGAGCCTCGACAAATCTATCCTGACCGATGCAATTACGGACTGACGCAGAGAAACATGAGAATCGTTCATCTTCCCGATACACTGGTCAACCAGATTGCCGCCGGGGAAGTCATTGAGCGGCCTGCCGCGGCCGTCAAGGAAATGGCCGAAAACGCCATTGATGCCGGGGCGCGCCGGATCGAGGTCCATCTCGAGAACGGCGGCAAGGCCCTGATCTGCGTTCAGGACGACGGCTGCGGGATGAGCCGGGAAGACCTCGCCGCTGCGCTCGACCGGCACGCGACGTCCAAACTCCCGGATCAGGATCTGGACAAAATTTCCTTTCTGGGATTCCGGGGCGAAGCCCTGCCGTCGATCGCCTCGGTCAGCCGCATGACGATCGATACGTTCGATCGGGAGGAAACCGGCGAAGCCTCGCAAATCGTTATTGAAGGGGGCCGCAAACAGCCGCCAGGCCCCGGCACGCGGGACCGGGGCACCCGGATCGAGGTCCGGGACCTTTTCTATGCTACGCCCGCCCGCCTCAAATTCCTGAAAAGCGACCGCGCCGAATACGGCGCGTGCAAGGATACGCTCATACGGCTTGCAATGGCCCGCCCGGATGTCGGCTTCCGCCTCATTCACAACGGCCAGGCCGGCCTGAATCTTCCGCCGGATCAAAGCCGGGATGCCCGCCTGTCTGCGCTTCTCGGAAAGGATTTCGGCGAAAATGCCATGGATATCGACGCCGCGCGCGACGGGCACGGCCTGCGCGGCCTCGCCAGCCTGCCGACCTATCATCGGGGCACGGCGCAGGCGCAGTTTTTATTCGTCAACGGGCGGCCCGTCCGGGATCGCCTGCTGACCGGCGCATTGCGCGGGGCGTATGCCGATGTGCTCGCGCGCGACCGCTTTCCGGTTGTCGCGCTCTTTCTTGATGTGCCGCCTGACCTCGTGGACGTCAACGTCCATCCGGCCAAGGCCGAAGTCCGCTTCCGGGATCAGGCCCTCGTCCGTGGCCTGATCGTCAGTTCCCTGCGGCAGGCAATCGAGGCGCACGGGCGACAGGCCTCGACCGCCAACAGCGCACAGGCGTTGCGGCAAATGCATCCGCAACATGCACCCTCTTCTTCATTTTTCTCCTTTCCGTCGCAAAAGCCTGCAAGTCCGGAAGTCCGGCACTTCGCAGAGGATTATCAGGCTCCGCTCAGCGGGTTCGAGCCCCCGCCTGCGGCAAGAGAAACGGAGATGCCGGGAGAAGATCTGGAAGAGGGGAAGGACGACGCGACGCCTCCGGAATCCTATCCGCTCGGCGCGGCACGGGCCCAGATTCACGGTGCCTACATCATCACACAGACGGATGACGGGATGGTCATTGTCGACCAGCACGCGGCGCATGAGCGGCTGGTCTATGAAGATCTCAAACGTCAGCGCGAAAACACGCCGGACGGGGTTCCGCGCCAGGGGCTCCTCGTCCCCGAAATCATCGAACTTGACGATGTCCGGGCGGCGGACCTTTTGGCGCAGGCGGATTTTCTTGAGAAAGCAGGCCTTGAGATCGAGCCGTTCGGGCCCGATGCGGTTGCCGTCCGGGCGGTCCCGGCCATTCTTTCCGGCCGGTGCGATCCGGCCCGGCTCGTCCGCGATGTGCTGGACGAACTGGAAGAGCACGGCCAGAGCACGCTGGTTGAGGAAAAGGTGAATGCCGTTCTTTCGACGATGGCCTGCCACGGCTCGATCCGTTCCGGGCGAAAAATGAACGCCGAAGAGATGAACGCCTTGCTCCGGCGCATGGAAGACACCAGATTATCAGGGCAGTGCAATCACGGACGGCCGACTTACGTCACCCTCGGGCTTGCGGATATCGAGAAACTCTTTGGAAGATCGTAACAAAGGCTTTAGGATAAAGAGCATGCGAGAAATGCTGCCTGAACATGAAACCCCGGCCGAACAGAAGAACGTGACCCGTATCTACGGCGCGCTCGTCGCGGGGACGTTCCTGTCCGTCCTGCCTTCGATCATGCTGGCGCTGGTCGGGACGGGACTCTTGCTCGGCGTTCTGATCGCGGCCTATGTTATCCGCGCCCGCGCAAAAGACCCGGACTCGCTCTCGGGCAACCATATGACCTACCTGATCCGGACGTTCTGGGTCTCCGGACTGATCCTCGGGATCGGGATGGCCGCCGCCGGGATCTATCTTTCCCGCGACATGGGCGCCGAAACATACGAAATGCTCCGCACCGGAAATTTCCAGCCGATCCTGACGGTCACGATTGCTTATGTCGTTCCGGGCATGGCGTATTATATCTACCGGGTCGGCAAAGGACTCGCCCGCGCCGTCCGCGGATACCGGATCGCAAATCCGAAAAGCTGGTTATAGAGGGTTACTTGCACGCGTTCTGGACGCGCTCGTATTCTTCATAAGAATCGTGCGCCTGCTGGCGTCTTTGAACGTCGTTTTTCATCAGCATCCATTTCGCATTCACGACGTTTGAAATATACTCCATCATCTCCGCCCGCCGGGTGTCGATGTCCTCCAGACGAAACGGTCCCTGGAGACCGGCCTCGTTCACCGCCTGCTGGACGGCTTTCCCGATGATATGCGAAAATTCGTTGACGACCTGCCGGTCGATCGCAACATGGCCGAGTTCATGCTCCAGAATGACGTCATGGCGGCACGTCCCCTGTTCGTATTCCCGTGCGACATAGACAACGGGCGCAAGCGAAATTTCCACATCTACGCTTTTGTAATACAGACAGCCCAGACCGAGAGTCTCCCAGACGGTCCCTCCCACCGTCGCAGAAGTCTTGATCTCGATCGGCCCTTCATGCAATCCACCGACGAGGGTTCTCGTTTCGGATGCATAAGGGCTGATCGTATCGATTTCGTGTTCTGAAAGCTCCGCAGCCGGCCGCGTGAAATCATAAAGGATTTTTTCGGTTTTCGGCTTGATATTGATAAGCGGCGCTTCGGGCATCTCGCATTGCACCTGCGGCGCCTGATGGGCAGCCAGAACGGTAAGTGAGGACAGAACGAGAAGATCGACGCCGAACATAAAAAAATCCTTGCCCAAATTCATTCTACCCTATCACAAAAACCTGAAAGAAGCTTTAACCGTCGGCGCTCTTATGCTACTCAGACAGAGGGAAAATTCATTCGGAAGCAGCAGGAGCGAAACATGGCAGCAGCACTTGGAACCCTTCTCCTCTGGGCGATCAAGATTTATTTCTACATCATCATCGCCGAAATCGTCATCAGCTGGCTCGTCGTCTTCGACGTCATTAATGTCCGGGACCCGCGCGCCGAGCGCCTGACCCGCCTTCTGTCCAGATTAACGGATCCGGCGATGAAGCCGGTCCGCAAATACGTTCCCCCGGTCGGCGGATTCGATTTGTCGCCGCTGATTGTTATTCTCGGTCTGTTTATTCTGGAGCGCATTATCTTCGCGATTTTCTTCTAAAGGTATCGAGCGATCATGCCCGGCAAGTAACTAAAAAAGGCAAGATAATGGATACACATCTCATCGACGGAAAAAATATTGCCGCACAGTTACGCAGCGAAATTGCGGCCGAGGTCGGCCGCCTTTCGATCAAACCCGGTCTCGCCGTGATCCTTGTCGGGGAAAATCCGGCCTCGCAGGTCTATGTCGGCAACAAGATCAAGGCCTGCGAAAAAGCCGGGATCCAGAGCGTCTCTCACCATCTGCCCGCCGATACGCCCGCCGCGGATCTCTATGCGCTGATCCGCGCTCTGAACGCCGATCCGGCCGTGCACGGCATTTTGCTTCAGCTTCCGTTGCCCGAACACCTCGATCCAAATGATTTTATTCTCGCCATCGATCCGGAAAAAGACGTGGACGGGCTGCATCCGCTGAACGCCGGACGGTTAATGGCCGGGCTTCCGGGCATGGTCCCCTGCACACCGCAAGGCGCACTGCGCCTGATTAAATCCGTCCGCAACGACCTGAGCGGCCTTGACGCTGTTGTGATCGGCCGTTCCCTGTTATTCGGCAAGCCGATGGGACAACTTCTCCTTTCGGAAAACTGTACCGTGACGCAGGCGCATTCCCGGACGCGGAAGCTTCCGGATCTCTCCCGCCGGGCCGACATTCTCGTCGCCGCGGTCGGGCGGAGCGAAATGGTGGAAGGATCATGGATCAAGCCGGGTGCGATTGTGATCGATGTTGGAATCAATCGCGGAGAAGACGGCAAACTTCGCGGCGACATCGATTTCGCACAGGCCCAGGGCATCGCCGGCGCGATCACGCCCGTCCCCGGCGGGGTCGGCCCGATGACCATTGCCTGCCTGCTCCTCAATACGCTCCGCGCGTGTCAAAAATTCGCCGATCATGGCGGGCAGAATGCGGGGCGTCCGTAAGGACGGGAGCATGCCCGGCACTTGAGGGCTCGCATTTAAGATGTCTAATTTTAAATGCGAATAGACCTCTTTCGTAACTGAATCTACCCCCTGACGAGCCGGGCGGCGAAGAAGCCGTCGAGCCCGCCGAGATCAGGCAAATGTGAGGGCAGCGTCCGAAGATCTCCCTGCAGGGTCACAAGATCCTCCGTCCCGCCGATCTCGGCAGGATCGACCGGCCGCCGGGAGAACTCCGGATGTTCGGCCAGAAACGAGTCGATCTGCGCTTCGCCTTCGACTTTTTGTAAAGAGCAAGTGCAATACACAAGGCATCCGCCCGGCGCGACATGCTGTGCGGCATGACGCAACAAACGCGCCTGTATCGCGCATAAACGCGCGATATCGGCCGCGCTCTTGTGCAATAAAAGATCCGGATGACGGCGGATCGTTCCGGTCGCGCTGCACGGCGCGTCGAGGAGAACAAACCGCGCGGACGTCTGCGGCACCCAGCTTTGCGCATCCTGCACACATACGCGCACGCGATCCTCAAAACCCAGCCGCTGCAGATTGTCTTCAAGCCGGCGAAGACGCGCGGCCGAGCGATCCAGCGCAACAACCTGCGCCCCGGCCGCGGCAAGCTGCGCCGTTTTTCCGCCCGGTGCCGCACATAAATCATAGACCGTCTGACCGGCCACATCCCCAAACAGGCGCACCGGCAACGCCGAGGCCGCATCCTGAACGAACCACTGCCCGTTCTCAAATTCCGGCAACCGCGAAACAGCCCCGGCCCCGTCGGGAAGACGCACAGAGCCGCCCGGCAGCCGCACCCCATCGGGGAAAAGATCCTGATCGCCGCCTCTTCTCGCCAACGGCCCGCAAAGCGTCAAATCAAGAGGAGCTTCCCGCAAGGACGCTTCCGCAATCCGCAGAGCCTGCGCCTGCCCGTAATCGGCAACCCACAAAGCAAAAAGCCAGTCCGGCACGCATAAACGCACGGGATCCTGTGCCGCGCGCCATGCCTGCCCCTCCTCCCGGCCGATCCGCCGCAAAACGGCGTTCACAAACCCGGCATGCCGGTCAAACCCGCGCGCGCGCGCCAGACGCACAGACACATCCACCGCCGCGTGATCCGGCACATCCATAAACAGGAGCTGTGTCACGCCACAGACAAGAATGCACGCGACCTCCGGCGGTAAAGACTGATCCGGATCCTTTTTGGCCCGGCGCAAAAGATCCGATATCTGCCCGTAACGGCGTAACGCCGTCCCCGTCAGCATCCGGACGAAACCCCGGTCGCGCGAATCGGACAAAGAGTCGCACCGGCCCAAAACCTGCTCCAGCGCAAGATCCAAAGGCTGTTTGCGCTCCACTACGGCCAAAAGCACATCCAGAGCCGCCGCACGCGCCTCCAGCCCCTGCGCGCCACGCCCGCTTACGGGCTGCACACCATCGTGCACAGCCGCTCCTTTTTGTTTGTGCATATCCTGATCACTCATCGCGCGCGATCATACCCGCATCGCACGGAAAAAGGGAAGGAGGGAAAGAAATCACGATTGTGCAGCACAGGGAAGAGGCGAAGTAGAATAATCTGCCTTCTGGTCTTTAGCTTTAGGAGATCTCCGTAAAAAGTCGATCCGGCAAAAATGCCGCTTACTCATCCCCTCTGGAGCACCTGGAAGAGGACGCCCGGAAAAAATATCTGTCGCAAGCAATCCTGACCCCGGATAAATATCAATAGCTCTGGTTTCTTCAAACATCAGGCTAAAAACAGCTACTTCTTCAAGAAGATATTGAACAGAAAAATCGAGAAATGAGGCCATACGATTTGCGCAATAATCTGAGGAGTTTACGCTCGTACGCCTTTTCCACACGTCCAGCGCGTTTTTGTCAATCGCTTCTTTGAATTCTTTGTTCATGTTGTACAGATTTTGTATCTTTTGCATCACGGAAAGAAATTCCGGATGTTGTCTCCACTGATCCCATCTAACACATTCGTAAGATGACAATAATGAAAACAGAGGTTTGTTTCGGTTGATCCATATATCTCCCTTACTAAGGGCTAAATCATACGCTTCCTGTTCAGAAATAGAATGTTGAAACATAAGGTTATAACGCTGAAGCGTGTCGTTAACACAGATTTGCACGTGACGAAAACGTTCTCTGCACCACCGAAAAGTAGCCTTTAGTTTCTCTTCTTCATGAGTGTGATGACCGATACTTATAGGAAGTCTGGCCACATCAAAGTCTTTCCACTGATGGGTAGATTGATTGCTTTTTACATGCACCTTGTACGTGCTTTCATGAAAAAGAACATTATTCTGAACCATGATATCTCTCTTTTGCCGTTGAAAAAGTTGGCTGCTTTCCTATATCCCAAAGATAGTTAAAAAGCAGACGCTCCCGCTCCGCTAATAGCGGATTCTTCTGAATAGTAATCCGTGTCTCCCGACCATTTGCTTGCGCAACCCTGTCTGCATATATCACAGTCACGATATTACTGAAATACTTTTGAGGAACATAGCGATATTCCTCGAGTTTTCCCATAATATACACATTTCCTTCCTCAATCAACTTTTTTGAGACAATTCCCTGCTGCCTCATAAAATGGTATCGTTGATTGACCTCGGAAGGAGATACCTCATCATTGGCAAACAATACAAGAAATTCTTTTTCTCCCGTTCTTACGAGCTCTCGATAAACCTCATCCAGAAGACGTGGGTAACACCCTTCTCCCTCAATTAGTTCTATCTGGTCTTCCGCAATTTCAACCCCCGAGGTCGTAAAACGGACCCCGGCGTTTTCTAACACTCCCTTAATTTCGAGAAGAACGTCGCCGGATTTGGTTTCGCCGCTCTCCGCGCGGGAGATCCGCGACAACGACGACTCGGCCATATCAGCAACATCTCCTTGTGTGAGTCCAAGAAGTTCTCGCCCGGCGCGAATCTGGGCACGCAAACGTGTGTAGGGATCAAGCATAAGACAACCGGATCAAATATCCCCTCCCATTATGTGGTTGTTTTTCCCATTTTTATGAGGCAGACCATACAGGCTGCAAATTTTTTGCGCAAGGAAAAAATTATTTTCATTTTTTTGTTGACTCGAGAATTGTATGCGAATAAATTGCACTTACTGCAATTAATTGCATAAATATGAAAAAGCATCCGGCGGTGATAGAGGGTGATAAAAATGAGATCGAAAAGATCCATGCAAAAGGCGGATCAAAACACGATCTGGATAAAAAACACCGCCCAGATGAATGACAAAGAATTGCAGGATGTTCAGCGTATTGTCAGTGCTGAATGTGATCGGCTGTTGCGTAATATCGCATCACTCGATGTCGCAGCGTAAAAGACGCTGTGATGGCAAAAGGATAAAAAATAAGAAAAAACAGTCTCCCCACACACTAAAAACGGTATATGGTTCCCCACAGCCATATGCCGCTTTTTTTTGATCATACGAGAGCGAAACTGGTAAACATCCCGCCTTGACCTTGGGGGCTTGAGACTGCATATCCAAAGGACATGCAATCTCAACGCAAGCGCCAAGGGAGCGGGACATGAAGAAAACGGGGATTAGCGTTCAGACAAAAGAACCCGGGACCGAAGCCTGTCCCCGCCCTCTCCGTGAAGATGCGATACTGTCCGGAAAAAAATTCATCCGCTATCCCGGAACCTATATCGAGCCCGGAAAATCGAAGATTTTCATTTGGCGAGATTTGGTATCCGGGATCTTGATCCAAAGCCCCCGGCTCTGCATGAAAGATCCGTTCACACGGATCTTTCATTTGTCCGGGGTTGCGATTTTGAGGGCTTTGTTTGTTTTTCGAGCCACCATCTGCCTCTTCTGTGCGCTCACATTTCTGACGTCTCCGGCCACGGCACAAACGCCGGAAAATCCGGACAAATACGTCCAGGCCTTCCTCGTCCCCGAAAAAACGACGATCGCGCCCGGCGAGACAATCCGGGTCGCCCTCATCCAGACGATTCACCCCGGCTGGCATGTCTACTGGAAAAACCCCGGCGATTCGGGGGAGCCGACCCGGATCACATGGACCCTGCCGGACGGCTTCGCCGTCTCGGACCTCAGATGGCCGGTGCCCGAGCGCGTCCCGTTCGGACCGCTCCTGAATTTCGGGTATCACCGGCAAGCCGTCTATCTTCAGACCCTCACAGCCCTATCCGGAAATCCGGATCCTGACAAGCCGCTCACGCTCAAGGCGCACGCGACATGGCTTGTCTGCGAAGACATATGTATTCCCGAACAACAAACATTTGAAATTCGCCTGAACGATCCGCAGGCCCCCGGGCTTGCCCCCGGCACACCGCTCATCTTTACACATGCCGAACGCGCCATGCCGATCGCAACGGACTGGCCCGCAGAATTCCGGATCGAAGACGGAAACTTCACGCTGGATCTTCCGCGCCCGGAAAACACGATCATCCCGGAAGACGCCTATGACACATTTGCCCTCTTCCCCGAAGAATGGGGCCTGATCGATAATACGGCAGATGCCCGCGTCACAACGGACAAAAAGAAAAACCGCCTGAAAATCACAATCCCGGCCGGAGAGCGCGACATCTCCGCCCTGCCGCAGGACAGCGAGACAGTAAATTTCGTCCTCGCCTACACCACGGACTCGGGCCGCAGAGAAGGGCTCGCCCTGCACGCAAAGCCCGTTGTGTCGATCAATGAGACGCCCGCCTCCCGGCCATCAGGCCAGATCACGCTTCTGACGGCCCTCGGCCTTGCCCTCCTCGGCGGCATGATCCTGAACCTGATGCCCTGCGTGTTTCCGGTCCTGTCGATCAAGGTTCTGGCCCTGACCAAAATGTCGGAGAAGTCAAAGGCGCATGCCGCCTTCGACGGCCTCGCCTACACGGCCGGGATCCTTGTGATGTTCGCCGCCCTCGGCATAGCGATCACCGCCATTCAAGCCACGGGAAACGCCGCCGGATGGGGGTTCCAGCTCCAGAGCCCGGTCCTCATCGCGCTGCTCGCGCAGATCTTTTTCCTGATCGGCATGAACCTGATCGGCACTTTCGAGATCGGCGGAAAGCTGGCCGGAGCAGGCCAAAAACTCCTGCGCGGCAAAAGCGAGATTGCCACAGCTTTCCTGACCGGCCTCCTCGCCGCCATCGTCGCAACACCCTGTACGGCCCCGTTCATGGGCGCAGCCCTCGGCTATGCCCTCACCCAGCCGCCGGCCGTTGCATTCGCTGTATTCTGCGCGCTGGGACTCGGCCTCGCCGCACCGTATCTCCTTTTCGCACTGACCCCGCCGCTACGCGGCATTCTACCGCGCCCGGGAAACTGGATGGTCACCTTCCGCCAACTCCTCGCCTTTCCGATGTTCGCCGCGACGATATGGCTCCTGTGGGTTCTGACCCGGCAAGCCGGAGACGGCGCGTTGCTCGCCGCCCTGTCGACGCTCGTCACACTGGCCTTTGCAATCTGGCTCATAACGGGCCCGAGAGCCGCGCCGCGCCTGCGCGCTCTCGTCGCCGCGCTGGTCATTGCCCTGTCCATCCTCGCCGTCCTGCCCCTTCAGACGCAGATACAAACGCAACCGCAGGCATCGGGCGCGGATAATGAAAACGCAAACGACTTCGGCAAAAACTACAGCCAATCCGAACTCACGCGCCTCCTTCATGAAACATCCGACCCGGTCTTCGTCGAGATGACCGCCGCATGGTGCATCACATGCAAAGTCAACGAGCGCATCGCCCTCAATACACCTGAAACCCGGGCCCTTTTCAAAACCGAAAAAGTCCACTATCTCATTGGAGACTGGACGAACCGGAACCCGGAAATCACAGCCTATCTGGACGCATTCGGCCGCCGGGGCGTGCCGATCTACGTTTACTACGGCCCGCCGGAAGGCGCGGAAGCCGACCGACCGGCCCCGCGCGTCCTGCCGCAAATCCTGACCCCGGGCATGATCAAAAACACACTCGGCCAAGACAACTGACAAGCACAGAAAGGAGCTTCCACACCATGAAACTGAACGCAAAAATCCTGACCCTGAATATCATTGTCGGCGCCGCGCTGATCCTCGCGGGGGCTCTGACCGGACGCACGGCAACCGCCGCGGACGCAAAGCTCGGCCAGCCGGCCCCGAACATCGCGACAAGCGATATCTACGGCGAGCCGTTCCGCCTGAAAGACCACCGCGGAAACATTGTCGTGCTCGAATGGACGAATTACGGATGCCCGTATGTCCGCAAACATTACGACTCCAAAAACATGCAAACTCTTCAGAAAAAAATGACAGAGAACGACGTCACATGGGTCTCGGTTGTCTCGTCCGCACCGGGCAAGCAAGGCTATATGACCGCGGCGCAGGCCGTCGACCGCATGGATATGGAAGGCGCAGCCTTCACCACACAAATCCTCGACGACTCCGGCGAGATCGGCATGGCCTACGGCGCGAAAACGACCCCGCATATGTTCGTGATCGACCCGGACGGCATTCTTGTCTATAACGGAGCGATCGACAACAAGGCCGATGCCAACCCGGACAGCGTCAAAACAGCGATCAATTACGTCGTTCAGGCCGTCACGGCCCTGCAAGACGGCCGCGCCGTCAAACCGGCCCAGACAAAGCCCTACGGATGCTCGGTGAAGTATTAGACATCTTTCGTAACGGGCTTTCTCTACCATCTTTGCAAGCCCTTCGTCTCGCGCGCCTGTCTCCAAAAAAACAGGATTTTCATTGACTTTTCGTCAGATAGTCCCCATAATGGAAACATAGATTGCCATTAGGCACATGCCGCCTCTTCGGAGGCGGAAAACATATCAGGACGAAAGATCAAAGCAGGTTTTTATAGCCTGCTTTATTTTTGCGAACTCGGTGGGGTGCATTCTCTGAATGGGCTGAAGATTCACGAGCCGCCGCGCATCATAGGTGCGTATCTGGTCCAGAACGACAAAGCCCGGTTTTTCCTGTAAAACATAGGGCACTCTGTAATATCCGGGTTTCTGGCTTGATGTCAAAGGCGCTCCGAGAAAGGTCGTCGCCCCGAACTTCCGGATAATCAGAACGGGCCGCGTGAAGACCTGACCTTTTCCGTACAGCTCAAAGCCCACATTCACGCCGACACTGCACCACCAGATTTCCCGCTCCTTGAACGTCGGCAGCCCCGTCTTCTCATCCAGCCGCTTCTTTATCGGATGCCACCCGTCAAAGTCTTTGGTTATTCTTTTGCTTTCATTTGTAAGAAGAGGCATTTACGTATTGTATTTCTCCAGCATTTCTTCATCTCGCCATGATAAGAAAGTTAGGATTCTGCTATCATATATCCGCATAGTATCTTCAAAGATCTCGTATCTGTCGGCCCCCAAATTGTCAAACCACGCATCTGCTCCAATTTTGCGTGGGCGAGTCTGCTCTCCCTTTCCGTAAAGAACATCTAAAGCAAAAGAATCTGGATCTAATTCACTTTTCAAAAAGAGCCTATTCGATACATCACGGCCTTTCTTAAACCAGATCAGTCCGTTCTGACCGTGACACACAAGCATTGAAGGTATAGGGCTCAAATCAACATATCGCAGGGCTGTTGCCGTGATGCTGGTTTTAAAAAGCTTGCTTAAGGAGCGGATGGTCTCAAAACTTGCTGTCTTAAGTCTTTCGGCTTCAGGTTCGAACAAGTATCTCGGCATAAGCAGATCCACGGCGTAGTCATCTGCAACCTTCTCTGGGTCATTTATCGAACGTTCTTTCTCTTCATTACCAATATCGTCGGATCGGCAAACAAAAGATCTGCCCTTATGATAACGCCAATGGCCAAGTTCGTGTCCGATAGAAAACCTTTGTCTTTCGTAAAGTTTTCCTTCGGCTACAGTAATAATTGCTTTCTGGTGGTTTCCTATAATTCTCGCTTCGCAACCATCTAGCGGTTCAATTTTGATCCGTGCATTACAATACAATGCAATTGCCTCAAGACAAATGTCTCCCGGCTTCGAAATGCCGAGAGACTGGAGTAATTCTTCTGCCGCAGTTGGTTTAATCACACTTCGTTCCCATCCTCGTCAATTAGGCCGAGTTCAAGCATATCCTCTAATACCGACTCAATATCACGGTCAGAAAGATCTTCTTCTTTCCTTGCCGCCAGTGTAAATCCGGCAGCCTCCCCCTTACTGCTCAGGGTTTTAAAAAGCTCTCTTTTTTGAGCGCCTGGAATTTTCAGTGCCGGTTTAGCATTTCCTTGATACGCGCTGGATCGTTTTTGAGCTTCTTCTATTTTGGCTTTTCCATGTTCAAACATGGTCTTTTGAATCAGATTGTAGACCTTTTTCGCTTCGTTTTTAGCATCATATCCGTCCTCCTCTGCTTCCTTCATTATCTCTTTGTCTGATGTTTGTAGTATGTCATCCACCAATAGATCGGTAATCCGATCCAGGCGGGTCTGTGCGTCCTCATGGGTCATTTTTTTCTCCATCCTTCTGGATATTTCATATCGACCTTTCTTCGAATCCTTCGGCAGGCCGAGTTGTAGGTGGTTTCATCAATATTGTAGAGGTCACGTATTTCCTTTGCCGATAAGTTATCTTCCTTGCCCATCAAAATGATCGTGGCTGTCTCGTCATTTTCAAAGAGATGGTAAATCTCTTGAATTATAATCGCACAGGATTGTCTTTGTTCTTCTGCCAGAGAATCCTCCTCTGGAGAAGAAGTAAAGTGACCGATGTTTTCTTCTGTTTGCTCATCCTTTGAGAAAGCGATGACATTTTCGGGAGTACGCTTTTTTCTGCTATTGCAGGCGATGCTTCTCATAGCATTTGCCAAGAAAACGAGAAAATTTACGCCTTTCGGACATTTGCGCCTTTGTTCAAGAGCCAGGCATATGGCCTCCTGAATTAAATCCTCGGGATCGAGTCCGTTACCGCTTAAGCGCGCTGCGATTTTTTTGAGCTTCAAGAGCTCTTCTGGGCGGGTAAAGGCTTGTATTTCTTTCCTTACCTCATCTTTAGACAGCGTCTCTGTCTCATCTTCAACATTTTTCAGCACGTGCTTCTCCCTCGTTCTCCATATGTAGGCTCTTTTTCAATTTTTCCCGGACAAAAAAATTTTGTCTGCGGACAGACGGACGTGAGCCTACATAGGTGTCAGAAACCTCAAGCGTAATGAAAGGAACACGCAATGTCTAGAAAACACAACTATGAAGTTACCAGCAAGAAAGCTGCATCAGCAGCCTCCAAAGTGTTACGGGATCCAAACTCCAGTAAAGCGGCAAAATCTGCTGCGGCTTCAGCACTGACCCAACGGCCTAACAAAAAGTAAGGAAAAATGAAATGGTAAGAAAAGAAACTGTAACGCGAGTGATTGATGGTGACACCTTTTTGACCGCTAGCCGAAAACGATCAGTTCGTCTAGCTAATGCCAGCGCACCAGAAAAAAAGGAAAAAGGAGGTGCTCTAGCCACCAAGAAACTTAAGGCAATGATCGAAGGAAAAAAAGTCTCGGTTGAGACTGTTGCTCGTGATAAATGGGGAAGAGCAATCGCTGAGGTCAAAGTTGGGCGTAAATCGGTCAACAAGTCGATAAAGGGGCGCGTTCAGAACCCCAAAAAACCTCGTAAGAAGAAAAAATAGCTTTCCACGCTGTAAGTTTGTAATGCGAACGGATGTGATGTTGGAAGAAATTCTCCTTGCACCCCCTTTCATCTTCCCTTAAATTCGCAAATGGAACCGTGCGGGTTTGTCCGTGCGGTTTCCGGGCCTGATAAACCCGTATATGAGAGCGGCTGGTATCAGCCGTCACTGATACCTATTTCCAAAGATTATTGATCTTCAGAACAGGTATCGGAGATGCCGCAACTCGGTCTTACTATGACCGGGTGGCGGTGGTGCATGTTCAGGGCCACCTCCTCGGAGACGGCCTAAAGACTATCGCGCCGTTACTCTCATAGCGGTTTATCACACCCGGTCGCCAGAGATCTCTCTGGCGGCTTTTTCTTTGACCTTGAGAAAATGAGGAGTTGAACCGATGACGACAAGAAGACCCTACTCGAAAGCCTTTATGGCGGCGCTCGCCGCGCTGGCGTTTGTGAGCGAGGCGGAGGCCGCAGAGCTTGCGAACCTGAAACCCTATGTGGGCATCGACCTGATGCGCAGCGTTTACGACTATAACAAATCCTATGATATCGGCGGCGGGCTGGCGCTCGACGGCGATGCAATTCTTGACGATTCTCTGGACGGGCTGAACATCCATGCCGGGATCAGGCAGGCTGCACCGGAATTTCGGCCTTAAGCTTGGCTACTTCCGAACCCGCGAAGAAAGCAAAAACATCGCGGGCGGCGCTGTCGTCGGCCCCGGAACGGTTGCCACGGCGGACTTCGAGAACGTGGCCGACAATGCGTGGACGTATACGCTCGGCCTGAATTACACGTTTTAGAATTCCCCGAATTGCCGCGCGATAACACGTGTCTCTGTGCACGGGAGTGTCCCCACACCGTGCCACACAGAGGCGCATAATACAAAAAAGCGCGGCAGGCGAGAGAGAGGACCCCACGCCTGTCTCTCGCCACCTTTTTAAAGGATACTGGAAACACAATAAATTGGGATCTCTCTTCAGCACCCTGATATTGACACGCGCAGAATCGACGATACCTGTGAGTATGGACACTAGAGCATTACCGTAATAGCCTGACTCATTAAAGGGATTCCCAAAGCAGTAGATACGTGATTCACTGTATGGACGGGGGACAGGAGGCCCGTTGATATGGGAAGAGCGTATTCACAAGATTTGCGGGATCATGTCATTGATGCGGTTGTGGAGGCAGAGATGTCTTGCCGGGGAGCGGCAGAGCGGTACGGTGTTGGGGAATCCTCTGCCATTCGATGGGTTGAGTGTTATCGGCAAACAGGGCGGCGGGTTCCTGCCGGGACGGGTGGTCGCCGGCCTTCGAAATTGCAGCCCCACCGGGAGTGGCTTTTGTCCGTTCTGAAAGACAAGCCGGATATCACGCTGGCGGCGCTTTCGGAACGTTTTCTAGCGGAGAAGGGTGTCAAAGCCACAACGGGTGTGCTCTCCTATTTTTTTATTGGCGAAG
>JANQFU010000037.1 GCA_028277665.1 Alphaproteobacteria bacterium
TCCTGATCGAGACCCGGTATCCGGGATTACGCGTTAACTTTTTCCGGACAGTCGTGCTTGAAAACGGGGATGACAAGTTGGTTTTGGCTTTTTGACGGGTGGTGAGGCGGATGATATTTGCTCGTTGCACTTTTCATTGTAATCTGATAAATCCGTATTCGCTTTTTACCTGTTGACTTGGCGCCCGTAGCTCAGTGGATAGAGCGCTGCCCTCCGGAGGCAGAGGCCGCAGGTTCGAATCCTGCCGGGCGCGCCATTTCTCCAAAGTCGAACTGGCTTGCCCGATCTTATAAAAGGTTCGCACTGCGTGCTCCGGCGCGCGCCATAGCTTACAATCGGTTAAATTCAGCATCTGATCGAAGGATTTTTTCAAGGTATAACAAAGGGTTGTTCCTTTCAGTTCCAGGTTCGCAAATACAAAATTGACGAGCTGGCGTTTTTGTTCCGTGGTCGAATTGGCAAAGAGATCGTGAGATTCCGCGGCCAGGTTAAGAAGCATACGGTCAAGTTGGGAACGTCTGCGCGCCACAATTTGCCAGAGTTAAGCAAAAAAATTCTGGTGGAAAAAGCGGATCTCAACCACTCCCAAATCCGCCGATATGAAATCACTATAAAAATCATGTCTTGAACATAAAAAATACATCTTTAAGATACAGATCTTAACACCCCTCAATTTTGTCATTGCGAGCCCGCGGAGCGGGCGCGGCAATCCAGAATCTTACAGATTTAAACGCTTTTTCTGGATTGCTTCGTCGCCTACAGCTCCTCGCAATGACGGAAAAGAAGACCTTTCACGAAATTGAGGGGTGGCAAGGATACAGATATACCAAGTATTTATAAGGGTTGAGGAACAGGCCATGCCGAGAGTATTTAGCTATATTTTATGTTTTGGATTTTTAATAATTTCGCAGGCCTTTGCCCAGTCTCCCATTGACGGCCAGATTGACGATCCCGTATTTCTTGAAGTTCCTTCGCATTATAACAATGCAGAAAACAAGAACAGCATAAGCTTTAATTTTAGAATGGATAGAGAGCGTTGCCGCTCCTACTATGGCAACAATTATTACTCTGGATGCAGGCCGCGTCTTGGCATGGATGGAAAAAGAGCCGTTCAGGGCGTGTCAATTTCTCCGCCAATCACAGGAGAATGGCGCTGGGATAATGATTATCATCTCACGTTTACGCCATCGGAATATTGGCTAGCTGACCAAAATTATATTGTCAATCTTGACCTTGACGGACTGCGTATAGCTGAGCGCGTTGTTTTCCCAAAAGGTAAGCGCAAAGTCACGGTCAATGTTCGGTCGCGCCCGCTCGCCGTTAAAATTACCGATATGACCTATATGCAGGACCCGGACGATCCGCAGCGCAAATTTGTCACAGCGCATTTCGATATAAATTATCCGGTTGTGCCGGAAACGCTGGAGCAGCGCCTTCATTTTACTCTGGAAGAGGAAAGCGGCGGAAAGTTATCTGTATCAGAGACGTCTTTGCCTTGTGACATTCAATTCGGGGCGGATCAGATGAGCGCGAATCTTTCTGTTCCGATTAAGAAGCTTCCCGATCAGGATCGTTATCTGCAATTGGAAATCTCTCCCGGTGTAAAGCCTGAATCTGGCGGGCAATTATCCAGCAGCAATTTTAGAGAACGTGCCCGTGTTCCAAGTCTTGCCAGTTACCTGGCTTTTAAGGACTCTTCCGCTGTCATCGCGCGCACTGAAAACGGCGTACCGGGGCAGGTCTTATCATTTGAAACCAATGTAAAAATGCAGCCCGCCGCGTTAGTGGAAAAAACAAAACTTTACCTTTTGCCGTTTGATCATCCGGTTATGGGCCGTTCCAAAGAAGAAAAATCAGA
Source organism: Alphaproteobacteria bacterium (assembly GCA_028277665.1). Lineage (GTDB taxonomy): Bacteria > Pseudomonadota > Alphaproteobacteria > Micavibrionales > Micavibrionaceae > JANQFU01. The sequence goes on from JANQFU010000037.1 coordinate 1,859, forward strand.
CAAACCCTATCGCTGGCAGGCGGCGAACGAAATTACGCCCGCCATTCTTGAAAAGGCGGAGCAGCTTTCCTTACAGGCTATGCCGGAGGGAACGGATTACACTACACAGTCCGGTTTTGGTTTTAAGGCTCCGCCGGGCCGCTATCTTTATGTATCGGTAGATCGGGGGCTGGAAGCTTTTGGCGGTTATACGCTGGACAAGAAATATGAGAACATCATACAGGTTCCGGTGATTCCCAATGACATTGAAATTATGCAGGACGGCAGCATCCTGACGTTGAGCGGCGCAAAAAAACTCTCTTTGCATGCGCGCGGAACTGACAGGCTCAAGGTGGAAGTTGCCCAGATTTTACCGGAAGCTTTGCAGCATTTTATTTCCCAAACACAAGGCGATATCAGCAATCCCTCTTTCAAGCACTGGACGTTTGACAAAGATGATATCGCCCGCATGGATGAAAAAGATGTGAAAATAGCCTATGTTGACCCTTATGCATCTCAATATGCCGCCTTTGACTTCGCCCCGTATCTGAAAGACGGGCGCAAAGGCATTTTTCTTTTGAATATTCAGGGTTTCAAAGACGACAAATCCGTTGGCAGAGCGGCGCAAAGATTTGTGCTGGTCACGGATATGGGTTTGCTTGTCAAACAAAACGCCGATGCAAGCCGTGATGTTTTTTTGACCTCTTTTCAGACCGGACATCCTGTTGCAAAAGCGGATGTTTCAGTGCTGGGACAAAACGGATTGCAGGTTTTTACAGGTCAGACGGATGAAGACGGACATGTAACCCTGCCGGATTTCGCCGGATATGAGGCGGACCGCAATCCGGTCGCAATCGTTGCGCAAAAGGGGGATGATTACGCTTTTATTCCTTATGACCGCCACGACCGTGTACTCAACACGTCCCGCTTTGATGTTGGCGGAGCGCGCATTGCTGCAGATGGCCTGAATGCCTTTTTGTTCAGTGATCGCGGTATTTACAGGCCCGGTGAAACGGCTCATATCGGTCTGATCGTAAAGAATGCAGACTGGCAGCCTTTACCGCCTGCATTGCCGCTCAAGGTCATGATTACCGATCCGCGCGGGCGTATTGTCTTGGAAGATCCGGTTAATTTTTCCGTGCCCGGACTGGAAGAAGTCACTCTTGAAACAGGCGAAGCGTGGCCGACAGGGGTCTATATCGTCAATCTTTATATCTCAAATGACGGCAAGCGGGGAAGCTTGCTGGGCAGCACATCCGTCCGGGTTGAGGAGTTCGTACCGGATCGATTAAAAATCAGATCCGAATTTATTCAAAATGACACAAGCGTTAGCGATGATACAGGCTGGTTAAAGCCGGACGGCCTTAAAATCGGCATTAATCTTAAAAACCTTTACGGCACACCGGCCTCCGATCGGCAGATTAAAGCCAGCGTGACCCTCAATCCGGCGCGTTTGTCGTTCAAGCAATATCCGGATCACCGTTTTTATGATCCTTACGCTGCCAAAGCGCGCAGTATTCACTATGATTTGCCGGGTGTAAAAACGGATCAGGACGGCCATGCGGAACTGCTCCTGAAACTGGAACGGCAGGAAAAGGCGACCTACAGTCTCAATCTGGAAACGACAGGCTATGAAGCGGGCAGCGGCAAGGGTGTGACGGCTTACAGCACGGCGCTGGTTTCGCCGATGGACTACGTGATCGGTTATCATGCCGGGGCCAATCTGGGATATTTGAGCAAGGGAAAAGACTACCGGATTAATCTACAGGCTTTGACTCCCGAACTTTCTCCGGTGGCTGTAAACAAGCTCTCTCTGGATCTGGTTAAAAAAACCTATGTTTCGACCCTGATAAAACGACAAGACGGTTCCTATGTCTATGAAGCCGTCCCAAGAATCGAGACCATCAAAACAGAAAGTTTTACGATTGCGCAGAGCGGCACAGAGATCTTGCTTCCCACGAGTGATCTTGGCGATTATATCTACAGGCTTAAGACAGAGGAAGGTTTGATTGTAGCTGATATTCCCTTTTCCATCGCAGGAGAGGGGCAACGCAAAAATGGGCAGGACCGCGAAGCTGTCCTGAAACTCAAAACCAATAAATCCGATTATGGGGCGGGTGAAACGATAGAGCTGAATATTACGGCCTCTTATACCGGTGCAGGGCTAATCACGCTCGAGAGCGATCATGTTCTGGCCTATAAATGGTTTCGCACGGATAAAACAGAAACGCTGCAGTCGATTGAAATTCCCAAAGATTTCTCCGGAAAAGGCTATGTGAATGTTGCGTTTGTCAGGGACATCAATTCGCGTGGAATTTATTTAAGCCCCTTAAGCAATGCAATTGTCCCCTTTACGGCAGGAACAGAGAATCGTTCTATTTCCATCGAGCTGAACGTGCCGGAAACGGCAAAGCCCGGCCAGCCGTTTGAGATTAAATATAATGGCAATCAAAAGGGAAAAGCCATCATATTCGCTGTTGATGAAGGTATCCTTCAGGTGGCGAAATATAAGACCCCCAGCCCGGTTGATTATTTTCTGCTGAACCGTGCCTTGCAAGTACAGACTTCGCAGATGCTGGATTTGCTGATGCCGGATTACGAACTTATCAAAACTTTGTCTGCTGATGGAGGCGGCGCAGCGCTGGAAGAGGCTGTGCTTGGCAAACATCTCAACCCGTTCCGGCGTAAAATACTGGCTCCCGCTGTTTACTGGTCTGGAATTGTTGATCTGGATACGAAAGAAAAAACCTTGAGCTTTACCCCGCCCGGCCATTTTAACGGCCGGCTGCGGGTGATGGCTGTCGCTGTCGGTGCAGGGCATGTAGGCAGTGCGGAAAAGGACATGACCGTGCGTTCGGATATTGTTATTACGCCGAATATGCCGATCTTCCTCGCGCCGGGCGATAAGGCCGAAGCCAGCGTAACGATTGCAAACGGCTTGAAAGGCTCCGGTCCCGAGGCTTCGCTTTCGGTGCGTCTGGAGCCTTCGTCCGGTTTAAGCGTCATCAAAGCTCCGATGGAAAATGTGAGCATTGCAGAAGGGACGGAAGACAGCATTGCCTTTACGGTTGAGGCCACGGATACACTCGGCCCGGCCAGTTTGATCGTTCATGCAGCTATCGATGATGTGCGGCAAAGTGCTGAAGCAACGCTTAGCATCCGTCCGCCTGTGGCTAAAGAAACGACGATGCAGGCCGGGTATGCAAAAGACGGAAAAACCAACGTAACGTTAACGCGCGCGCTCTATCCCGAATTTGCAGAGAAGACTTTATCCGTTTCCCCGCTGCCGACCGCTTATATTTACGGTCTTCTGCGCTATCTGGACGGCTTTCCTTACGGCTGCACGGAGCAAATCACCAGCCGCATATATCCGCAACTTTCCCTTATGAGTTTTCCTGAATTTTCTTTTTCCGGAGACACCATGAAAAAGAACGTCGGAGAGGTTGTATCAACCCTGCGCAGGCGGCAAACGCAAGATGGCGGATTTTCACTCTGGGATGGAGGATATGAAGCTGATGACTTTATTTCCGTCTACGCCATGGATTTCCTGATTGGTGCTTATGACGCAGATTTGCCGGCGCCTCCCGATATGGTTCAGCGTGGATTGAACTACCTCCGGAACTGGGCCAATCAGGATATCAAATTCATGGATGATGCCAGAAACAAAGCCTACGCAATTTATATTCTGACCCGTAGCGGTATGGTCACAAGTAACGAAATTCTGCACTGGCTGAATTATTTCAAGGAAAAGAAAACAGATAGCTGGAAAACAGATTTGTCCGCCGCTTATATCGCCGCAGCTTATGAAATGATGCAGCAGAAAAAACTGGCGCACGCCACCATGGATGATTTTGAAAAAGGCGCATTTGCCAGCGAAATCAGTTATAAAAATACGGACTGGAATAATCCTTATTACAGTCCCTTTGTGAAATATGCGCAATATGTTTCAATTCTGTCCCGCCATTTCCCGGAAAGATTTGCGACATTAGACCGCGATATTGTCTTCAAGTTAGCCGACTTTATCAGCACGCAGCGCTACAATACGCTTTCGGCCTCCTACGCGATCCAGGCTCTGAGCGATTATATTGCGGGACAAAAAGCTGCGCTTCCAAAATTAAAAGTCATTTTTGAAACGAAACAGGGAAAAGATCCTGCGTTAAAAACAGAGGAAAAAATATCGAAACGCACCATCCCTCAGAATACCGATCGTATTGTGATTGAAAGCGGGGAAAATTCTCTTTTTGGTTCGGGTGATAAACCAGAATCCTTTTTCTATACGGTCAGCGAGACAGGCTATAGCCGTGATCTTTCTGATGATCCTGTTTCCGAAGGGATGGAAATCGAAAGAACTTACCAGACCCCGGACGGTGAGGCGCTGGATAGTCCTGTCAATATAGGCGATATTGTCAAAGTGACCATCAAGATCAGAGCGCATGGCGATAACCGTATTGAAAATGTTGCGCTTGTCGATTTGTTGCCGGGCGGGTTTACGCTTGAACCGGAAGACAGCGATGAAGGATCAACATTATTTCCTGAATTTGTCGAGCGCCGCGAAGACAGGATCATCATATTCACCGATATTGCACCACGCGAACAGGTTTTCCATTATAGCCTGCGGGCCGTATCCAGGGGCGAATTTCAGGTGCCGCCGTCCTATGCCGAAGCCATGTACGACCTAAGCAAAAAAGCAAAAGGGCGCGCAGGAGCAATTGTGGTGCGCGATGAAGCTCAGTAAACGCAAAATTGCTTTTATTGCATTAGCCCTTTTATTCATTGTGGGTTGTGGGGTTTTCCTGGTCCCCAAGCCGGTTTTGTTGGACAACACGCCGTTCTCTTCGGCTTATTACGACCGGAACGGTGAATTGCTACGTCTGGCTCTTGCTCAAGATGAAAGTTACCGTCTCTATACAAAGCTGGAAAATATAAGCTCCGATTTCATAGATGCGACTTTGCTGCAGGAAGACCGGTATTTTTATGTGCACCCCGGTGTGAATCCTGTTTCCTTGATACGCGGAGCTTACGAAACATATGTGCGCCGGTCCCGTTCCATGGGCGGTTCAACCATTACGATGCAACTGGTGCGGCTGCGTGACGGTCTGGATACGAGAACAATCGGTGGAAAACTCATCCAGATTATTAAAGCACTGCAACTCGAAGCGCATTACAGCAAACAAGAAATTTTAGAGGCGTATCTTAACCTGGCTCCTTACGGCGGAAATATATACGGGGCAGGCACGGCTTCCCTGATCTATTTTAAACAGAACGCAAAAAATCTGGCCCTGCCGCAAAGCCTGGCTTTGGCGGTTATTCCGCAAAATCCTGTAAAGCGTTTTCCTTTAAAGGCGAATAACAGCGAATGGCAAAATGCCAGAGCGCGTCTTTTTGAACAACTTCCACTTGAGAGCAGGGAACAATATGCACCATTGATGGTTATGAAACTCCCGGCATTTGGACGGAATGACCTGCCGTTTCTTGCGCCGCATTTTGTTGACGGTCTGGCAGATTGGACCAATCACGGCGTTGTCCAGACAACTCTCGATCTTAAAGCCCAAAAAATATTTGAGCAGGTTGTTGTATCTTATCTGAATCGTCATAAATTTCAGGGATTTGATAACGCAGCAGCAATGCTTGTTCATGTCCCGACGATGGAGGTGCGTACACTTGTTGGTTCCAGCGATTTTTTTAATACAGCCATAGAGGGGCAGGTTGACGGCACACTGGCACGGCGCTCGCCGGGATCGACTCTAAAACCCTTTGTCTATGCTCTGGGATTGGAACAAGGGCTTATTTATCCGGAAACATTGCTGGATGATGATCCGGCGTTCTTTGCAGAATACCGTCCCGGCAATTTCGACAAGCGGTTTGTGGGTAAAATACCGGCAAGAGAAGCGCTGGTGCTTAGCCGCAATATCCCGGCGATTTCACTCGCGCAAAAGCTAAGCGGGCCTGATCTTTATGGATTTTTACAAAGCGCCGGAGCGGGCTTTCCCGAGAGCAGAAAACATTATGGCCTGTCCATAGTGGTTGGCGGTGCGGAAATTGATATGCGCAGCCTTGTGAAGTTTTACGCCATGCTGGCAAATGGCGGCATTTTACAGGATTTGCAATATACGAAGGATCAAAAAGTACAACAATCAGGATTATCCCTGCTTAGCCCTGAATCGGCTCTTTTAACGTTAAGTATGCTGGAACAGCCCCAGCCGGGCGCGTTGCCGTTTACGGAAGGTAAAAAAAATCTCCCAATTTATTGGAAGACAGGAACGTCGAACGGTTTTCGGGACGCCTGGACTGTCGGCGTGTTCGGTCCCTATGTTTTGGCGGTCTGGATTGGTTATTTTGATGGCCATGCCAATCCTGCTCTTGTCGGATCACAGGCAGCCATGCCGCTGTTTTTTGATTTGGTGCGGGCTATTGAAAACAGGGAATCTTTAAAAGATATGGTTGGTCCCGCACTGGCGAACCTGAATATCTTCCGTGTTTCTGTTTGTCCGGATACCGGAGAAATAGAAGATTGCGGCCTGGCTCAGGAAAGCTGGTTTATTCCGGGGAAGTCTCCTTTCTCCACGAAGAATCTGAAAGACAAAGCCCCTGAAATTTTATCGCCGCGCGAAAACCTCTCTTATGCCTACAGCTACAAAGATGAAGAAAAGCTGAGTATTCCTCTGGAAGCAAAAAGCGCCGGTGAGCAGGAATCTCTTTATTGGTTTGCCGATAACCGTTTTCTTGGAGTTACAAAAAATCATGAGCCGCTGTTTTGGACTCCGCAGCCGGGCCAGCACACGATTCGCGCAATCAACGAAGAGGGCTATGCAGATAATAAGGAAATCCTGATTATTGTTTCAGAGTGAAGTTTACAGCAATTTAATCGTGTTAAAATTTAGTTTCGAACCTGAACTATGGATAAGAATAAGTTATAAAACCAACCGTCATCCCGGCTTTCGCCGGGATGACGTTGGTTCATAAGATTTTAAAGCCTTCTTATCCATAGCTGGGGTTTTCGACCTCACCACTCGTCAATTTCATGGAAGGCCTTCTTTTCCGTTATTGCGAGGAGGCAACGCCGACGTGGCAATCCAGAATTTTACTGGCCAGAATTTTACTGGCCAGAATTTTACTGGATTGCCGCGCCCGCTCCGCGGGCTCGCAATGACAAAATTGAGGGGGGGTAAGATCCGTGAGGTATAAGTTTTCTTTTTTTGGCAGGGTCTGGTATACTTTATATATGCCATAAACGGACTCTCTCCGGGAGCGGAGCAAAAAAACACGAGAAAAAATCTGGAAGATATTATTGAGATGGCAGAAAAATTCATTTTGGCGGGAGGAACGGGCATGACGTCGGCGAAAAACAACCGCTTGATCCGCCGTTCAATTTCGGAACGAGGTCCGGCCTTTCCGGTTTTAATGTGTGCGGGCATGCTTTGTTTCTTGCCCCACACAGCGTGGTCGGCGTCTAGCGGTTCTGTCGGATCTTATGGAGCAGAAGCCCCGATCAGCTATTATAACGGTTCCGCGGAGGCGCCTATCAGTGCGCCGTACACAAATGCAGAAAGACCAATCAGCGCTCCGTATACCGGTACCGGAGAAGCGGAGGCGCCGATATATAATCAGGAAGGGATTCTGAGCGGCGCTGAAGAGGGGATAACGGGCGAAGGTGATTACGAAGGCGTTGCCGAAGAAGATGGCGACGGGCCTGAAACATCGGATGAAGACTGGATCACGCTGGGGCTTGAAGTTCATCAGGAGAATGTTAAGAAGGCGATCGAGAAGGCAGAAAAAGATGCGGAAGATCTGATTGACCCGGGAAATAACAAGCTGGTTTTCTTTGATTTTGAGAAAATGTTCGAGAATGTCGGTGCTTTCTTCGAGGTTACAGCTTTTATAAAAGAGGCGGAAGAGCTTTACGCGGAGATTATGGATTTTTCTATTACCGATACCATTAATGACTGGATCAAGGGTGGAACCGAATACGTACAAGATCTCGTTGACGATACGACGGATGGCATTGTCCAGACTGTTGACGATATTGATTCGACAATTGGCGGAACGACCGGCGGAGTTGTCAATACAGATTTCGGCGGCGTTGCTGGCGATGCTGTTGATTCTGCCACACCCGATTTTAATGTCGATGTCGCCGTTGATTCTGACGGTGCCTGGAGTGTGAATTAGTCTTTGCGCGGACCGCCTGTACAGGGGCCTGCAAAAGTTCCTTTAATACAAAAATCGTCATCAGTGCGCCTTTGCGGGGATGGCGAAAAAGAGATTTTTGCAGAGGCTCCCGATAATGTTTCTCATTTTTCTTCCGGCCTGTTTATCTTTTGCCGCGCTTGGCTGCGTGGCCGGGTTTCTGGCGGGGCTTCTCGGGATCGGCGGCGGGGTCGTCCTCGTGCCGGGCTTTCTGGCTTTGTTCCACTGGCTTTATCCCGACGCGAATCAGCTTATGCATGTGGCGGTCGCGACTTCTCTGGCGATCATCGTGCCGACCGGGTTCTCGTCCGCGCGGGCGCATTACAAGCACGGCGCCGTCCGGGTGGATCTTCTTAAAATTATCGGGCCCGGCGTTCTTGCCGGGGCGCTGGCCGGGAGCTTCCTTGCCGACGGTCTCGCTTCCGCGACGCTGAAAGCGGTTTTCGCCGTGACGCTTGTTTTTCTTGCGTTGATCATGCAGATCGATTTCAGGGCGCTGAATGTGCGGCCGTTTTCGATCCGGCGGCCGATCGGGTTATGCGCCGGGGCGGGGATCGGCGGGATTTCGGCGCTCATGGGGATCGGCGGAGCGACTCTCAGCGTGCCGTTCCTGACGCTCTCCGGCGTTTCGATCCGCCAGGCCGTCGGGACGGCCTCGGCGATCGGTTTTCTTCTTTCCGTGCCCGGCGTGAGCGGTTTTGTGATTGGCGGTCTGAATGAAACCGGGCTCCCGCCGTGGGGATTCGGATATATTCATCTTCCTGCGCTTGCCGCCGTCCTGCCGTTCAGCGTTCTGATCGCGCCGCTTGGCGCGCGGCTGGCGCACCGTTTGCCGGTTGCGATGCTGAAGCGGATTTTTTCGGTGTTTATCCTGCTCGTCGCGGCGCGGATGCTCTGGGCGGTGTTTGGATGATTTGTAAGGGGTGAGATCGATGGCTTTATCCTACACGGCGGCGGCGTTATTTTCCCGGGAGTCCGGAGGGACGGGGGGCGAGCTGTCGAGGGTTCGCCGCGCGCCTGTCTTCTTTTTTGCTGTGGCGGTGATCGTCTACGCCCTGTTCGGATCGCCGACGCCGGACGATCCCGGGCTTGTCGAACTCGTTGTCGGCACGGCACTTGTCCTCTCTGCTGCCGGGTCGGCGGCTTTGGCCGTTCCGGCCGGGCTATGCACCCTCTCTTCCGTGTACGGCTCGGGGCGCGGCACGATTCTCTGGGTCAGTGCCGGATGGGGATTCCTTCTTTATGTTTTGCTTTGGCCGCTCCTGTCGGGCGTCATCTCCGGAAACGATCCGGGCCGGATTTTGCGTGACGTGATCCCGGCGCTGTTCTGGATGCTGCCGCTTTTTCTGGCGCCTGTGATCCGGGCGGGCGGCGATTCGGCAGGGCTGCTTGTCTTTCGTCTGATCCTTTTTGCCGGATGGATGTTCGGGGCGCGGGCATTGTTGCATGTCCTGAGCGCCGGGCAGGGCTTTTTTCAGATGACGCCGCCGGATCTCCTGTATCTTTCGAACGCGCCGACGCTGTTATTCGCGGCGGTGTTTCTTTCCGGGTGGGGATTGATGCGGATCGGCGCGTGGCCGCGCGCAGGGGCCCAGACGGTCTATAAAGGGGCGGCGTATCTTGCTCTGGCCTGCGTCCCTCTGGCGGCGATGGCCTCGGTTATGCAGCGGGCGACGCTCGCCTATCTTGCTCTCGCGCTTGCTTTTTTCATTTTGTTCTATCTCTGGCAGCGTCCCCGGCATATTTTTTTGCCGCTTTTGCTGCTCGGCGGATTTGTCGCGGTCTTCGCGCAGGAGATCTCGCTGCTGTTCGAGGTCTTGTATCGCAAGGCGATGCTTGTCGGGTGGAATATGCGGTTTGAGGATCTGGCGGCGGTCTATCACCGTCTTTGGAGCGTCCCGGGCGGGCTTGTGTTCGGATGCGGGCTTGGCTGCGGATACGAATCTCCGGCCGTTGCCGGGATCAATGTCAATTATACGCATTTCTTTCTCTCGGCGGTCTGGATGAAAACCGGCTTGCCCGGCCTGCTGCTGATTTTGCTCTATCTTGCCGGTCTGTGCCGGGCCTTTCTTCCGCTTTTTGCGCGTGCGCTGGAAGGACGGCTGGTTGCGCTCGCGCTTGCGGGGCCGGTTCTGATTTCCGTCTTTTTATATGCGAGTTATAAATCGCTCGATTTCGGTTTGCTGCTTCTTATTCTGGCGATGTTTTCGGAAGGCGGGCCGGGGAAAAATAGCGATCGGTTCGGCTTGCCTCTTGTCACCGGGCATCGAAGCTGATTTTATTTCCGGCATGTCTGATCATGGATCTCAAGCGCATCAACAAGGGCAAGGCCGCAGGCCGCGTATCCTTTTTCTGAACCGGGTCTATCCGCCGGAGCGGGGGGCGACCGGGCGGCTTTTGCGTGAGTTGGCCCAGGGCTTCGCGGCGGCCGGATGGTCGGTCGATATCGTCACCGGCGCGCATGGCAAACCCGGTAAGGGCGATAACGCCCCGGCGGCCGAAGACGGCCCCCTCCGCTTGCACCGGTTTCGCGCGGCGCGGCGGCGGACATGGATCGGCACGCTTTTCGACGGGATCCGCATGACGCTTGTTGCCCTGCGTCAGCCGCGCCCGGACGTCGTCGTCAGTATGAGCGATCCGCCGATGGCCGCCGCCGCCGGAGATTTTGTCGCGCGCTGGAAACATTGCGGGCATATTCACTGGTGTCAGGATCTTTATCCCGACTTGCTTCCGCATCTCGGCGTGCAGGTTCCGGGGGCTGTTTTTCGTTCTCTTCAGAAACGGCATGGGCGGGTCCTGCGCCGGGCGGATAAAGTTGTTGCGATCGGCCGCTGTATGGCGCGCTACCTTATTAATAACGGTTTGCCCGCCGGGAAGATTTCCGTGATTCCGAACTGGCCGGAGCACGACCTGATGACGGCCGGATCCGCGGGCCGGAAAGCCGCGTCAAAACGCAAAACGGCCGGCACGTCCGTCCGCCCGTACGAGGAGCTTCTTCAGGATCGGGTGGGGGAGGAAAAATTCCGGATCCTGTATGCGGGCTCGATCGGCCGGGCCCATCCGATGGATACGATCTTGGACGCCGCCGAAATTCTGGCGGAGGAAAACCCGGAAATCGAGTTTGTTTTTGTCGGCGACGGCCCGGGACACGAGGCGCTCGCGCAGGCGCGCGCCCGCCGCGGGATCGAGACTATCCGTTTCCTGCCGTGGCAGCCGGCCGCGCGTCTGCGCGATCTGATGGAGCGGGGCGACCTGCACCTCGTCTCGATGAAAAGCGAGGTCGCCGGGATGCTCGTGCCGTGCAAGATCTATAGTGCGCTTGCCGTCGCGCGCCCCGTCCTGTTCGTCGGGCCGATCCATTGTGAAGCGGCCAAAATCCTGACCGATTTCCGGGCGGGGGCCGTCGTGCCGCAAGGGCAGACCGCGCTTCTCGTTCAGACGATCCGGCATTTCCGGAATAATAGCCGCGAATGGTTTCAGGCCCGGAAAGGGGCTGAAGACGCCGGCGCAGTCTTTACCGCGGCCGAGTCCATCCCGGCATGGATCAAACGCGCCGAACACGTCGCCGATCTTGCGAGTTTCCGGTGAGGGTTATAAGCCCCTTCTAAATGGGGTAAGGTGTGGTATGTTTTCATCATTCTTATTGTCTTCGTATCAGGGAGGAACTCGTTGAGATGAGAGTGGCGTCGGAACCGTCTTTGCCCGATGTGTTGTCCCGGCTGTGGGGCGGGCGGGTCTATATTCTGGCCGGTCTGGCTGCCGGTTTGCTTGCGGCGGCGGCTCTTTATGCACTGGCCGTTCCGCGTTATGAAGCCCGGATGATCGTCGGTCCGGCCGATCCCCAGAGCCGGGCGGAGCATGCCGCGGCGTCCGTTTATGTGGATGCCGGGCTGACCGATCCCGTCTTTATGCGCCGTGCGGCTTCTTCCGGCGGAGCGGGGGACGGCAGGCAGGATTTTCTGCGGTTCGCGCATACGGTCCGCGGCGCGTCCGTCGCGCGCGCCGTGTTCGAGGATCCGGAGATGCGCGCCGGTATGCGCGAGGATATCCGGTTCCGGGGTCCTCTCTCCGTTTTTTCCACCGTGCCGCAGACGCAGAGTCAGACTTATCTGTCCCGTCATATCGCGCTCGTCCCTCTCGGGGCGTCTCCTTACCGCGAGTTGCGCTATACGCATCCGGATCCGGTTTTTGCCGAAACTTTTCTTGCGCGGGTTCATGCGGCGGCGGATCAGGCGATCCGGGCCGATGTTCTGGACCGCAGTGCCGCCCGCCTGCGTTATCTGCGGGAGGCGCTCGGGCAGGCCGGAACGCCCGATCAGCGAAAACTCCTTGTCGGAATGATGGTCGAGGAAGAGCGCGTTCAGATGCTCGCCCGGATCGATCCGCCTTATGCCGCCGCCGTGGTTGAGGCCCCCTATGTCACGGCCCGGCCGGTCTGGCCGGATTCGCTTCTCTGGTTCAGTCTGTTCGCCCTGTCCGGCGCCCTCGTCGGCGCGTTTGTCTATGCCGTGCGGCTTCAGTTCGTTCGGTCGGCGTGATGAAAATTCCTGTCTCTGTTGTTATTGTGACCAGGAATGCTGCGGCGGATTTGCCTGGCGCGATTGAAAGCTGCCGTGATTTTGCCGAGATCGTCGTCGTCGATTCCGCCAGCCGGGACGGCACACCGGAGCTTGCGAAAGATCTCGGGGCGCGCGTCGAGCCTTTCGTCTGGAACGGCCGTTATCCCAAAAAGCGGCAATGGTGTCTTGATTGTCTGAACCTTGTTTCGGAATGGATTTTCTTTGTCGATGCCGATGAGCGGTTGACGCCGGAGCTTGTCGATGAAATTCGGGATCTGTTTTTTCGGGACGGCGGCCCTGCGTGTGACGGGTATTTCGTGGACGGGGTTTACGTCTGGGCGGGACGGCGCTTGCGCTTTGGGCTGCGGAATTCCAAGCTTGCGCTGTTCCGGCGCGGCGCGTTTGTTTTTCCCGAAATTGATGATCTGGATTTCCCCGGTATGGGAGAGATTGAGGGGCATTATCAGCCTGTTCCTGCCGGAAAGGCGCTTTCCGGGCGTCTTCGTGCGGCGCTTTTGCATGACGCCTGCGCGGACCGTGCGGCGTGGGAGGCCCGGCATCTGCGCTATGCGCGCTGGGAAGCCGCGATGATCGCGCGGGGGGCCTATCCGCCCGATCCGCGTCCGGTTGTTGAATTTTTGAAACGCGCTTTCCGGAGGGGGCTGTGGCCGGTACGTGCGGCGGTCGCGTTTTTGCATTCTTATTTCTGGCGGCTCGGATTTCTCGACGGCCGCGCCGGACTCGATTTTGCTCTCAGCCGCGCGGCGTATTACAGGATGGTTGGAAACGCCAGAACAGCGCGGGGCTGATGTGGCGCAGGGATGTGGCCAATGCTTGCCGGGCTGTGATGAGGTGGTTTTGAATCGGGGAGCACAGGCCCAGTTTTTTTCGGATCTCGAATTGTTCGCGGCGGCCGATGGTGGCGTTTTGTTGCGACACGCCGCCGGGTTCGAATATGCAGATGGGGAGCGTTAGTTTTTTTATCATTCCGTCATCCTCTGCGAAGGCAGAGGATCCATTTCGACGTTTGCGCGGGCTGATGAATGGATCCTCCGAACAAGTCGGAGGATGACGAAGGTATAGGAAATGTGCCGTAAAATCGTAATCCGCCGCGATTTTGTAGGATGTATCGTAGCGCAGGTTTCCGAGCGCTTCCCGGCGGTAGAGCATGGCCTGATGATGTGTGAACATGCCTTTAGCGAGTTTTGAGTGCGGGCGCGCGGGTTTATAGCGTCCGGCCTCAAGAGAATCTCCGTAGATGAAATCCGGGCGGGAAGGGCCGATCGCGTTTTCGATTTTGGTGAGTGTGTCTGCACTGTGGAGCCGGTCGCCTGCGTTGAGAAAGAGGAGATACTCTCCGCGGGTGCGGCCGATCCCCTTGTTCATCGCGTCGTAAATTCCGCCGTCCGGTTCGCTGATCCAGTGCGCATGCGTGGTGTTTAGAAAGGCCTGTGTGCCGTCCTGTGAGGCGCCGTCGATGACGATCCAGTCATACAGGTCCGGGTTTGGGGGCGGAAGGCTCTGCGCCGTGGCGCGCAGGCCGCCGAGATTGTCTTTCGTGATGGTGACGAGGGAGAAAAGCGGCATGCCGTTTAATCATCTCCGATATCGTCGAGCCAGATGCCGGTGAGGGCGAGGTTGCTTAGAATCTGGGTGATGTCGCGGGCGCTTTCGATGAAATCGAAGGGTTTGGGATCGCGCGGGACGATGAGGGTGCTGCCCGGTGGAATCATGAGGGCTGTGCGGGTCCAGATTCCTGTTTCGACGGGCTGGGCACTGCCGTCCGGATAGACGACGAAGGCCCGGTCTTTATCGGCGTGCCATGTGAAGCCGCCGGCCTCCATGATGTAATCCTGCGCGCTCTTGCCGGAGCGGAATTGCAGGGCGGCGGGCGAGAGGACTTCGCCCGTAACGCGGACGTTGAGCGGGCGGCGCGGGATGTAGATCCGGTCGCCCGGCTCCAGCATGATATCGAGTTCCGGGCTGCGGCTCAGGATTTCCGGGTCGGCCTCGACGGTTATTCGTCCGGCGGGGCGGGCGTCTTTGAGCTCTTGTGCCAGATCCCGCACGAGGGCGATCCGGGTTTCGTTAACGTCTTTTCCTGTGGTGGCTGCGCGCGCGGCGGCTTGTTCCAGCTCCCGGGCGGCGTTTTCGAATCGGCTGCGTTCTGCGCGGCGGGCACTTTCCCGGCTGAAGATTGTGCCGTCCGGATAGGCGAAATCGGTGAGGCCGCCGGCGCGCTCGATCAGCTCCGAGAGCGTTTCTCCGGGAAGGATGCCGTAATCGCCCGGGGTTTTTATTTCCCCCGCGAGCCGGACAGATTCCGGCGCGGCCGCGCGTGGAATGCTTGCGACGCGGACGGTGTCTCCGGCTGTCAGAGATATGTCGGCGGGATCGGTCTGGCTTGCGTTGATCCATTCCCTGCGCAGGCCTGTGCGCCCTTTCTGGAGGTCTTGGCCTTGCGCGGCGGAGGTGATCTCGATCCGCGCCTTGTCGGCTTTGCGGGTGAAGCCGCCGGCGGCCGCGATCAGATCTTCGAGCGTTGCGCCGGTGGAGGCGGGGTAGTCTCCCGCCCGGCGGACGGCTCCGTGAACGTGGACCGTGTGATCGGCGATGTAGCTTTGCAGAAGCGGGGGGAGATCCGTGCCGTTTGTGTTTGTATCGTCGGCGGGATCTTCGGCGCGTGAGCCTTCTTCGGTCACGTTGTCTTCTGCCGTCGGCTCTTTTGCGTTTTCTTGCGGGGCGGCGTATGCGGCGATGGTGTCGCCGTCGAACAGATGAACCGTGTCGCCGTCGGCAAGGCGACGGTCGAAATGTTTTTGCAGGACGCCGCGCGGCGAGAAATGCAGGTATTCCGGCTGCATTGTGTGTGCGTCCCATCTCTCTATGACGGCGAAGAGCGGATAGATTTTGCGTCCTGTGACGGCGGTGTCGGAGAGCAGGCGGGCGAGGCTCGGATGCTCGTCCAGTGTATAGATGCCGGGTTTCAGGACGGCACCGGCCAGTTCGATGGTGCCTTTGCGCAGGTCCCGGCCCTGATCTATGCGCAGGATGCTGCCGTCCGAGAGCGCGGGCGCGAAGGGATTGTCGATGCTGCGGACATGTTCTTCGCCGTTTGAGCTTGGAAAAAGGTGCAGGGCGCGGTTTTCTCCCGGGCCGAGTGTGCCGCCTGCCAGCGCGAGCGCGTCGTTGAGAGAGAGCGCGGCACTGCGCTCTTCGGGGGCGTGCCACATGCCTTCCAGATCCTGCGGGATTTCGTAGATCGCCGGGCGTTTGACGTCTCCGGCGATTGCGAGGGTCGGGCCGATCGGCGGGATTACGATCCGGTCGTCGTCCTGCAGGCGGATATCCGCCGCGCTTTGTCCGTGGATCAGCAGGCCGTAAAGGTCGATCATCAGGGTTCGTCCGTCACGGATCAGTTTGATCCGGCGCAACGTGCCTGTCTTTTCGATTCCGCCCGATTCGGCGAGAGCGTCCATGACGCTGTGGTAGACGCTTAGCGTCTTGCGTCCCGGATTCTTGACATGGCCGATTAAGAGAACATCGATTTGCCGGGGGGCGTCGAGGGCCAGATATATCTGTGTGTCGTGCCAGTTTGATGTCGTGCGCGCGCTCAGTTCTTCGCGGATGTCGGCGAATCGGCGGCCGGCGGCCGGGAGCGGTGCAAAATGTTCTATGATGAGGCGTCCGCTTTTATCGATCTCGGCCGTGCGCGTGTCGTTGATCTGGCCGCGCAGGGTGATTTGCAGGCGGTCGCCTGTGCCCAGTATATAATCGTCCGCGACGGCGCCCATCGGGTTCGGGGGCGCGTGCGCCGCCTTGTTTTCGAGGGTGTCGTAGCCGAATTGTTTCAGCTCTTCCACGATTCGTCCGGCGTACCAGGCCTCGATCCGGGACGGTGCAGATTTTTGTGTGTCCGATTCTGGTTTGCCTGTGTCCGCGTGCGCATTCGGTGCGATCAGGAGACCGCACAAAAACAACAAGACATAGATATGGTAATTCAGAATTAGACGCGCCGCCGTCATTGCGAGGAGGCAACGCCGACGAAGCCATCCAGAATTGTTACTGGATTGCCGCGCTTCTTCCTGTCGCTCGCAATGACGGAAAAGTATACACTTCCTGTTTGAAGCGACTATATGTCCTGGACGCGAAAACATCTTTGCTCCCCGGTCCCCGTCTCCGCGGGAATGACACTTTTTTGGTAATGAACATACAGGAGTATATATTCATAGCTGCGGTTTGGGGATGGGGCTGGGTCGGTTTTGGGGGAGTTATCCCAAAGGTCTTTTTTGTATATTTTTTCATTGACATTTGATGTTGTCATGTATATATATTACTATACTACATGATGTTATGTTTTTTTATGGGTTCGATAAATGGGGGCCTGATGAGTGTTAAATCGATTGTGATCCGTCAGTATCGCGACAAGGTTAATCGGGCTGCATTGCAGTTTTTGCCTGCTGCTGTGCCGCCGGAAGGGTGGATTTGTACGGTGCGAAAGGCACTGGGCATGTCTGCTGCGGCTTTAGCACGCCGGCTTCGAAAAACCCGTGCTCTTGTGTCCAATACGGAAAAAGCGGAAATGGAAGGAGGCGTGACCTTGAAAACCATGCAGGCGATGGCTGAAGCGATGCACTGCCGTTTTGTTTACGCGATTGTGCCGGAAGGAAGCGTAGAGGCTGTTCTGGACGCCCGCGCGCAAAAAAAAGCGCATGATATGGTTCTTGAGGCGAGCCGTCATATGGCTTTGGAAGAGCAACGGCTTTCCGGTGCGCAACTTGCCTTTGAAACGGACCGGATAAAAGAGGACTTGCTGCGTGAAATGCCGCCGCGTTTCTGGGATGACGAATCATGACAGTGTTTTTCGATGAACCGGAAGGGGCGACCCCGCTTGATTCGGATGATATGGAAGGGCTGAACATCCGTTTGTGAATGGGAACGGCCGGCATGCCCGGATTATGGCGGACGCCATATTGTTAAAAATGTATAATCTCCCTCCTGTCGACTGGGCGGGAGGCTGTGATCTCTGCTCGATGAATGTGCGCCGTACACTTTATATTCAGGCCTTGCGTTCTGCTGACAGGGGCGATTATCAGCCGTTGTTTGCGTTTGCAGGGATGCGAGAGAACTGACACCCCTCGATAAAATGACGAATGTGGCAGATACGAATTTTTATCTTGTTGATTTTACTAGATTCTATACCTTTTTCAAAAAAAATTAATGAAAAATGAAAAAAGGGGTTTGACAGGCTCCGGCGAAGTGACTATACATCCGCCTCACAGCACGGAACGCCCCGGTGGATTGAGATCCTTGGAAAAGCGGAACGAGTTGTTTTTCGTGGAAAAAACGAAAAGTCTCTTGACTGAATTGCCGGATGGAAGTATATAGACCTTCCCCACTCGATCATGTCAGTGAGGCGTATCGGTTTGCTCTTCGGGGCTGACCGGCTGATTCTTGAACATCGTAGATGAAAAGAAGAGATTCGCAGGCAGCAGTGCTGAGGATATGTTTTCCGCATAAAATCAGCCTGTGACTGCAAGCGGATCTTTACGTGACGCAATTATAAACGCAGATGCAGGTTCTTGAAAAAATAGCTCCTGTCTGGCTCTTTGACAGACAGGTCGCAGAATCAAACATGAGAGTTTGATCCTGGCTCAGAACGAACGCTGGCGGCAGGCTTAACACATGCAAGTCGAACGAACCCCTTTTCTTCGGAAGGGGGGTTAGTGGCGCACGGGTGAGTAACACGTGGGAATGTACCCCTGGGTGCGGAATAACGTCTGGAAACGGACGCTAATACCGCATAATGACTCCGGTCCAAAGTTCCAGTTACCGGTTACCAGTTATCCGTTACCAGATGAGAATTTCTGGTGACTGGTAACTGGTGACAGGCAACTGGTTCGCCCAGGGATCGGCCCGCGTCTGATTAGGTAGTTGGTGGGGTAACGGCCTACCAAGCCGACGATCAGTAGGGGGTCTGAGAGGATGATCCCCCACACTGGGACTGAGACACGGCCCAGACTCCTACGGGAGGCAGCAGTGAGGAATATTGGACAATGGGGGCAACCCTGATCCAGCCATGCCGCGTGAGTGAAGAAGGCCTTAGGGTTGTAAAGCTCTTTCAG
>JANQFU010000039.1 GCA_028277665.1 Alphaproteobacteria bacterium
ACGTATTTTGTGAGAGAATCATGGTGAAAGGAGAATTTCACCATGGACAAAAGACTGTTTCCCATCGACAAGGATATTTTCAAACAAAGCATAGAACCCCTTATACACAGGGAATACCGGCGGGAGGGCCGCCCCCCGGAACTGCCGCATTGGCTGGTATTTTGCGCGATCTTTTATGTGATGCGTACCGGGATTTCCTGGCGCGATCTTCCTCCTTGTTACGGCCCGTGGCACACGGTTTACACGCGTTTCAAGCGCTGGTCGGAAAGCGGCCTGTTTTGGCGTGTTTTATATGAACTGCAGCAGAAGAAAAAGCTCAGGATGGAGATCGTCTGGGTCGATTCAACCTCGCACAAGGTTCACAGGCACGGCGCGGGAGCGCCTAAAAAAAGGGATTCGCTCGCTGGGTAGGAGCCGCGCCGGACAGACAACAAAGTTTCATGTGGCTCTTTCGCCTTCGGGCGTTGTCTCCTGGTATATCGGGCCGGGCAACGAACCGGACAACATTGCCCTGCAAAAACTCTGGGCGTTCTGGGACTGGGAGCGGGTGTTTGCCGTGATCGCCGATGCGGCATATGACAGCAACGCCATCCGCAGGCTGATCGCCTTTTGTGGCGCTCTGACGGTGATCGCGCTCAACCCGCAGCGCGTCGAGCCGCTTCCGGATTGCGACGAAACACTTTATGCCACACGAAAGAAAATTGAACAGACCTTCGGCTATCAAAAGGAAAACAAACGCATATACAGCCGTTTCGACAAGCTCGATTGCACCTTCGCCGCCTTCCACGCCTGTGCTTTCATTAAACGAATACTTTGTTAACAGTGGCTAATGCTCTGATTTCCTGATTTGCTTTGCCTGCCTGTCTGGTCCACATATAGAGACACTCTGCCAGAGCATGTCCTGAGCGCAGTGTGATGCTTCTCTCATTAGCGAGTTGATCGTCTGAAACAGGCGTTGTCTGTTCGCAGATAAGGCGAAATAACCGGCTTAATCCGCGGCTGTCTTTGCATAGTTGTTGAAAGTGAGAGGCGGTTTCTTCTGCGCATTTT
>JANQFU010000071.1 GCA_028277665.1 Alphaproteobacteria bacterium
CACGACTGTCCGGAAAAAGTTAACGCGTAATCCCGGAACCTGGACGAGCCATGAAAACCGACAGGTTTTCATCTGGCGAGACCTGGTATCCGGGATCTCAATCAGGAGACCCCGGCCCTGCGCAAAACCTCCGCTTATGCGGAGCTTTTGCTTGTCGGGGGTTGCGGGGTTTGGGGATATTAACCTTTTCCCGGACACTCATGCGTTTTCACAGGGGTAACAAAATTTTGACGGGTGGCGAGGTTCGCGTGATTCCCCCAGGAGCAAATAGACACGCGGAATTTTCGCGTGTATGAATATGGTGTATCCGGTTTTTAGCTTCAGGGTTCTTATGCACCGCACAGAAAACTCCCTTAATCTCGGTATTCTGATCGCGCTTGTGAGTGCGGCCCTGTTCGGTGTGTATCCGAACGCCGCGCGCGGGGTTTACGAGGCCGGAGGCGATGCGGTTTTTGTGATTCTTGTCACAACCGTTTGCCGGATGCTGGGGCTTACCCTGTTTTGTCTGGCGACGAAAAAAGCCCTCTTTCAGGATCGTGTGAACACGAGGCGGAACATGCTCGGTGGATTTTTGCAGGCTGCCAGCGTCACCTGCATTTTCTTTTCCCTGAATTATCTCTCCGGCCCGGTTATGATTACGCTGTTGTTTACGCATACGCTGATGCAGCTTCTCTTTCTTGCATTTCGCGGGGAGATGCGTATTGATGCCGTAAATCTGTCTTGTACGCTTGCGGCTCTTCTCGGCCTGTCTATGGTCGTGAATATCTGGAGCAGCGAAAATACGGTCTCCTGGATCGGCGTTGCGATTGTTATGGGCGGTGCGCTGGCAACGACCGGGCGGATGTATATCTTTGAGAAATCTTCCGGAAATGCGTCGGCGGCTGTGGTCGGGGCCGAGAATTTCATTTTTGCCTCGATTTGCGTTTGTGCGCTTTTGCTCTATAAAACGCCGGATCTTCCCCAGAGCCTTGACGGATATCTGTTCATGGCGGCGGCTGCGGGGACGCTTGTTCTCGCAACATTCGGGATGTTTTATGGCGTTGCACTTGCCGGGGCGTTTCGATTCAGCCTGTTCCTGAAACTCGAGCCTGTGTTTAACGCCGTTTTCGCCGTGCTTCTTTTGGGCGAGTTGCTCGCGCCGGTTCAGTATATCGGCATGCTCCTCGTTATCGGAAGCATGGCCGTGTTCAAGGTGTTTGACAGACAAAAAGCCATGTCTTGACCTTCGTTTGTTATGATATTGAAATATTTGATTCTACTTTCAAATTATTATACGTTTTTTAGGAACAGAGAGATCAACTCGCAAAACAGGATTTTCCATGACCTCCGAAAAACGCATTCTTCCGGCACAATTTTTTGACGTGTTTCCGGCGATGGTTGCCATGTTCGCAATCAGCGCGACCTTCTCGCTCTATAATTTTGCGCTTTTTGAAACGGTCATGAACAATGGCTGGCCGAGTTCTTTTGTGACCCTCGTTTTTAATGGCTGTTTTGTCATGTGCATCGCGGGATTTATCGCATTGCTGTTCCGGCCCATGCTCGCTTTGCGGCCCGGGGTAATGCTCGCCGGAACGCTTATTGCAGCATTTACGGCCTGCATTTTGTTCATGAACGCCGATCATAAGGCAGTTTGGGTGCTCTCCATGCTGTATCTGGGAGGATACAGCGTTCTCTGGCACCAGAATGTGCGTTTGACCCTGATCGAGAACGCAAAAAAGGGTGAATACGCCCGGGTTTTTAGCCTTTATGCCATCAGCCATATTGCCGGAAATCTGAGCGGGGCCTTTTTATACAATACACTCTACCCCGCGGTGTCGGTGCCTGTGCTGCTCTTGCTCTGTTATGCGATCGCGTTGCTCGCGCTTACGCTTTATCCGCGCCGAAAAGAGCAGAAACCTTTTCAGGGGCATGAGGTTCCGTCGTTGCGACGGTTTGGAAATCTTTTGCGCTCTATACCTGCGTTATGGATCATTTGTATTGCCTCCGGCTTTATCGGGGAAACGTATTTTAACTTTCTGACGCCGTTCTTAAAATCCAGCGGCATCGATTCGCAACAAGCACTCACATGCCTGACCGCGTTCATGATTGGCGGTGTGGCTGTTAAATTTCCAGTGGCCTGGATGATGGACCGCTTCGGCTTTTTGAGGGTGTCCTTCTTTTTGTCCGGGCTCGCCATCTCTTTTAATGGCAGTATAATCTGGCGTGGTGGTGCGTTAATCGCTGCGCTCGCCGTTCTGGTTAACCTTAATCTGTTTCTTATGCCTGCGAGTGCGCCTGTTCTTCTCTGGGCTGTGTGCTTTATGATCGGGGCATGCCTGAGTTCTCTGACGATTGTCGGCGATACGGCCGTGGCTTCCGGGCTGCCCAAACGCGATCATCAGGAAGGCGTGACGATGTCTATTCTCGTTTATTTTCTGGGCGGACTTCTTGGGAATTCTCTGGTCGGTCCGGCAATGGATCATGTGCATGCAGTGGCGTTTCCTGCTTTAACGATTGTCTTTATTGGCCTAATGACGGTGGGGCTTGTCATTGTGCGGCAGCAGACGGTAAATAAAGAAAGCACCGTATAATCAGAAGCATGGCCGTGCTCAAGCTGTTCGACGGATTAAAAACGGGCTAGAAACCAAAGAATCCTGTATTTCTGCGCTTCAGGAGTGAGGATTTAGCGTCCTTTTTAGGATTCAGATCTTGACAAACCTCGAATAATATAGGAATATAGTCTTCATCAACGCCACAGGTTCGTCTGTGGCGTTTTCTTATGGCTGGAGCGAAGGGGAATCTTATGAGCTTTTTTAAGGTGTTTGCCGATTTTCTGAAAGGGCCCGTTGGAAACAATCTGGATAACGATCCGGAGGACGTACGTACGACAAAGAAAAACCTGCGTGCTGCCGGATATTTCGATTACGAAGACGAGGCGGAGAACGGCTATATTACACGGGAGCTTGATCGGGCTATCCGGACGTTTCAACGTGAAAAGGAAATCCGGGAAGACGGACGCCTTTATCCCGCCGGAGAAACGGAGCGCACAATTTTTCAAACTCTTGAGAACAAGAATCCCGGTCCTTATTTCGAGGCCATGGATGACGATGGTGGAACTGTCGGGTTTGGAGGCAACGTGTCCGGACATCTTGAGCCAGGCCGAAAAAAAGAGCGTTTGTCTTTTATTACGATGGCAAATGCGGAAGAGCCCGAAGAACCGGAGGAATCGGATGAGCCGGATTGTCGCACGGAAATGGAGCGGGTCAATGCTGCTGAAGCGGCCCTTGCCGAGGCAGAGGCGGCTTTCGAGCGGGCGAGGCATGAATATGAGGCGGCTCTTCAAAAACTGAACGAATTGAGAACGGAGCCGGAAAACACAGACGGTGACAAGGGCGGGAAAAAAGACTGCGGAGACATCGCAAGAGAACTCGCCAACGAGCAGTTGCAACTTGTGTCACTGAACCAGAAACTTACGAAGGCTCTGGCGGAGTCAAATGTTGCTCTTGAAGAGTTAAGGGAAACAGAAAGGGAATATAATCAGATGAAAGTGGCAAAATTATTCGGGAAAGCACTTCCGAATGGAACTGACATCGGAGGAGGGAGACGAGGATTAATAAAAGGAATTCCGGGGCTTGTCTTGGATATAGCAGATGCTTATAAGGAAAACGAAGAAGAGGAGGCTATTAGGAAAAAACTGGTAGAGGCTCGCGAGAAATATAATTATTTCCAATGGCTTATTGAGGAGCAGGATAAGTGGATTGCCGAGACAGAAAACAATATCGCTCGGTTGAAAGAGTTGTATGCGAGTTCGGGGTGTGAGAAACGATAAGGGACAATTTTGTTTATTTCTCTTTTAATGTCTCCAGCGTTGTCCGGGAATTCTCGAGACGTTTTTGGTTTCGTTCGTTTTGCTCTTCGAGGTCGGCGAGGTAATCCCAGAGATATTCGGTGTCTTGGTATCCCTGTGCTTTGAGGTCGAGGGCAAGGGCTTTGCGTTCTTCTTCGGATTTTTTGAGGAAATCCTCAAGCCACGTTAAAGATCGGTCCAGTTCTACCGGGACTTTATTGTCCGGTGCGGCAAGGTGTGACAGACGATTTCGGCGCAGGGCAGAGTCTTCGATAACAGCCGTATGAATGGCGGCCTGCCTGAAATAAAAACCGGCTTTTTCCGGGGCCCGGATTTTCGGCGGGCCGTAGGCGTAGAGCATGGCCATCCTGACGATGAGAGGGTCATCCTGCATGAAATCGTTTCGGTGCAGATCTTCGTAGGTTTTCAGGGCATGCGAAAGATCCTGTTCGACGCAGAGTCCGCCTTCATAAGCAAGGGCCTCTGTGATGCGGCGTGATTTGTTATTTCTGTCGTTCCCGGAAGGTCTTAGATATGTTTGTATAAAATCATCGCATGACTCGAGACCCATTTCATGAAGCATCGCTGTGATGTCTTCAGGAGGTGTCTGAGGAAAATAGTTTATGTCCTCTTCCCCGGGGGAACAGGAGACAAGCAAAACGGCCGCGAGGCATGTCAGGACGAAAGTTTTCATGATTTTGAGTAGCATAATGAAGGGAGCGCATCAACTCGGGGGCGCGGGAAGCGAACGATAAGAGACAACTTTGTTTATTTCTCTTTATAATGTCTCCAGCGTTGTCCGGGAATTCTCGAGACGTTTTTGGTTTCGTTCGTTTTGCTCTTCAAGGTCGGCGAGGTAATCCCAGAGATATTCGGTGCCTTGGTATCCCTGTGCTTTGAGGTCGAGGGCAAGGGCTTTGCGTTCTTCTTCGGATTTTTTGAGGAAATTCTGGAGCCAGAGGAGTGCAACGTTAATATTTTGGGGCGGCGGGCCGTCCGGATTTGCCAGACCTGAAAGAAGCTGATGTCTTAGGGCTGGATCCTTGATAACAGCCGTATGAATGGCGGCCTGCCTGAAATAAAAACCGGCTTTTTCCGGTGCCCGGATTTCCGGCGGGCCGTAGGCGTAGAGCATGGCCATTTTTACGCACCAGGTCTCTATCATAAGGTCGTTTTGGTACAGATACGTGTAAAGTGCCAAGGCGCGGGAAAGGTCCTGCGCGACGCAAAAGCCGCGTTCATAAGCAATGGCTTCAAGGACGCGGCGGGAGGCTTCTCTTGTATCGTCGTCGGACGCTTTGAAGTGGGTCTTTATATAGTCCGCGCATGAGTCGAGTCCGATCGAGCGGAGAGCTTCTTTCTCTTCTTGCGGTGTCATGACAGGAAAATAATTTATGTTCTCTTCCCCGGGGGAACAGGAGACAAGCAAAACGGCCGCGAGGCATGTCAGGACGAAAGTTTTCATGATTTTGAGTAGCATAATGAAGGGAGTGCATCAACCCGGGGGCACGGGAAACACGGCAATCGCCTGAAGTTATATAGTGATTTTGAATAAGAATTACACGCTCTATCTGTCATTGCGAGGAGGCAACGCCGACGAAGCAATCCAGAGTTTACTGGATTGCCGCGCTCCCTCCGGTCGCTCGCAATGACAACGAGACATCCGATTTTTATCGCGAAAGACTATAAATGCTGAATACAAGAAATACATAAAGTATTCAGAAACATGTAAAACCGTTATCCTCCGACTTGTTCGGAGGATCCATTCATCCGCCAGCGCAGGCTTTGAAATGGATCCTCTGCCTTCGCAGAGGATGACGGAATTTAGTTATATCAATGCTCTATGGTTTGCACGTTGTATTTCAGGAAAGGAGAGTATCATGACCAAAGCCGAAAGAGACACACAGATTGCCGCGCAGGAGCAGGTTGTTGCGGAGAAAAAAGCTCTTATGGATGACGCTGCCGCGGCCGTTCAGGCGGCACAGGCGGCGCTTGATGCGGCATTGTCCGCTTTTGATGCCTGTCAGGGGGAACGATAGTCGTTTGCATTTCAGAGAAATTATGCTATCCGGAAATCATCATAATTTTATAAACCCCACGCTCAAAGGCCCTCTTTCGACAGGAAGACTCTTGCCCTGCCTCTGACTCTGGATGGAAAACATGTCTGATCGTCTCCTTGCCTGTGTCATTCTCGCTGCCGGAAAAGGCACACGGATGAAATCCGATCTGCCGAAAGTCGTTCATCCGCTTGCGGGACGGCCGATGCTGTCCTGGATTCTGGAGACGGCCGAAAGCCTGAACCCCGCGAAAATAGTGGTCGTGGTCGGCCCGGATATGCCGGAGGTCGAGAAGCTGGCCGGCACGCATGGGACCGTCTTGCAGGACCGGCAACGCGGCACGGCCGACGCCGTCCGCGCGGCCCTGCCAAAGCTGGACGGATTTCGCGGAGATGTCCTCGTCCTGATCGGGGATATGCCCTGTATCTCCGCTGAAACGCTGCGCGCACTTGTGACCGCGCGGCATGCGACGGCGGACAGGAACAAGACCGCCGATATCGGGCTGTCAATCCTTGCCGCCGACTATCCGGACCCGACCGGCCTTGGCCGGATGATCCTGTCCGCGGACGGCACGCTCGAGAGAATTGTTGAAGAAAAAGATGCCACCCCGGCGGAGCGCGAGGTCACACTGTGCAATTGCGGGGCAATGTGTATGGATGCCGAACGTCTGGCGCGCTGGATTGAGCGGATCGGCTGCGACAATGCACAAAACGAATTTTACCTGACCGATCTTCCCAAAATCGCCGCCGCGGACGGAGCGGCAACCCGCATCGCGCGCGCGGCAGACCCGCTCGAGGTTCAGGGCGTGAACACGCGCGCGGATCTTGCCGTACTGGAGACGCACACCCAAAGCCGCCTGCGCCGGGCGGCAATGCTCTCCGGTGTCACGATGACCGCGCCGGAGACGGTCTGGCTTCATTGGGATACTGTTCTGGCCGAAGACGTTAAAATCGGCCCGCATGTTGTTTTCGGACCGGGCGTCCGGGTTGAAAAGGGCGCCGTCATTGAGGCGTTTTCACACCTCGAAGGCGCACAAGTCGGGCCAAAGGCGAAAGTCGGGCCTTATGCACGGCTGCGCCCCGGCGCGGTTCTGGAGGCCGGCAGCAAAGTCGGAAATTTTGTCGAGCTCAAAAACGCGCGGCTCGGTGAAGGCGCAAAAGCCAACCACCTGACGTATCTCGGCGACGCCGAAATCGGCGCGCATGCGAATATCGGCGCGGGCACGATTACCTGTAATTATGACGGGTTTGACAAATACCGGACCGAGATCGGCGCAAATGTCATGGTCGGATCGAACACGGCCCTGATCGCCCCGATTAGAATCGGGGACGGCGCCTATATCGGCGCGGGAAGCACGCTCAGCCATGACGTCCCCGAAGACGCGCTGGCCCTGACCCGCGCGGAGATCACGCTCCGCGACGGCTGGGCCGACACCTTCCGCCGCCGGAAGGTAGATACAGAACGCAAAAAATAGTCTCCAAATCCTTTGTCTTTCCTGCCCGGGACGGTCTGGCTAAAATTATATTGACATAAGGCGAGAATCTTATTACGTAGATGCCATAATGCAGACAGATTTTTCCGGGGTTTATCGTGAAAAAAGAATTTTTAAACGTTGCATGTGGCGATGCTATCATACCTTTTAGAGAGGCATTTCAACGTGCCTGTAGAGCCGTACAAGGTTTATGCCATCATTATGGCAACCCAAGTCCCCTTGCATATACGGATGATAGCACAGCGATGCTGTCTTTTCTAAAGGAGACTTTGTCATTGAAGGGTACGGAAATAGACGAAGGTCGCATGAATTTTACAAATGGGACGACAGAAGGATTTAGCATCACCTTAGAATGCCTTTTGAGTCAGTGTAGCGCACAAAATGGAAAAGATAACGCTCTTATCGTACCCATGCCTAACTACGGACTCTTCATTGATATTATTGAGAAAAGAGGCATTAAAGTTATCGGGTTCGCAAGAGAACCGGATGGAAGCGTAGATGCTGGAAAATTGGCCGAAACAATCGAGCAGAATAGAGAAGATTATAATATTCTCGCCTATTTTGACTCGAACCCTAACAATCCAACCGGGCATGTTCGCCAGCATGAAGAAACTGAAGCCCTGGCGAGAGTTATATCTGAATTCAACAAATCTATGGAAGGGGATTTTAGAAATAATAGCCCGATAATGCAAGTAATTGACGATATGGTTTATTTGGGAACAGAATATGGGCCTGAAAAACCTTCTTCTTTCCTAGGCGTTCCTGACATGGAAAATCGTGTTTTTCTGCTTGCCGGGGGCTCAAAGATTGGGCTGGCAGCCTTAAGGACTGGTCTTATTGTCCACCCCCCATACTTATCAGAACAGATTGCAAGAAGCATTTTATCAAGGAATTTTTGTGTTTCAGGAATAGCCATCGAGGCTTTAAAAAGCGTTTTCCCGGCATCCGAAGAGCTTGTACGCGAAAGAAATGAGCATCTAAAAAGAATGAACGAACAACATCGTTTCTCGGGTTTGTTATTAGAATCTCTAATTAATGGAATCGACACGGTCCCTTTAAATACAAGAGAACGTCAGGAAATGGTTGAAATCGTAGCGAGAGCCAGAGAAGTTGACCACAAGGATGCGGAACAAATTCTCCAAACAGGAATTCCACAAATTCGCGCGACGATAAGACCTAAATCAGGCTTCTTCCTTCTCGTGAGCTTCAAAGAGATGCAGGGAAGTTGCTATTCTGATCAGAAAAATGGAATAATTCATAAATTAACAGCAATAGAAGATGACAGAGATATATATAGACTGCTTTATAATAGGGGCGAAATGCATGCCATAAGCGGACGGTCTATGGGATTATCGGCCGATGATATGATGATGCGTATTACCTATTCATTTCCGCCGGAAAAAATCGTTGAAATTGCCCAGCGGCTGGATGAGATCCAGAAAAGCGCAGAACCGATGCCAGAAATTGTTTCTGTTGCATTGATGGCGCTCCAGCACTTTCGATCCTGATCCGCAAAGAATGAGATGCGGGAGAAAAAAGACAAAACAGGCGGTTGAGGTCTTTACTGGTTCATCGCGTTGAAGAACTCGTCGTTTGTCTTCGTATCCTTCATTTTATCGATCAGGAATTCAATCGCGTCCATTGTGCCCATCGGGTTGAGAACACGGCGCAGAACCCACATTTTCGAAAGCGTGTCGCGGCCGACAAGAAGCTCTTCCTTCCGGGTCCCGGATTTTTGAATGTCGATCGCCGGGAAGACCCGTTTATCGGCAAGTTTCCGGTCGAGCACGATCTCGGCGTTACCGGTCCCTTTGAACTCTTCGAAAATAACTTCGTCCATCCGGCTCCCGGTATCGATCAGGGCTGTGGCGATAATCGTCAAAGAGCCGCCTTGCTCAATGTTCCGGGCCGCTCCGAAGAAGCGTTTGGGACGCTGGAGCGCATTCGCATCGACCCCGCCCGTCAGAACCTTCCCGGAGCTCGGCACAACCGTGTTATAGGCCCGCGCCAGACGGGTAATGGAATCCAGCAGGATAACAACATCGCGCTTGTGCTCGACAAGACGCTTGGCTTTCTCAATGACCATCTCGGCGACCTGAACGTGCCGGGACGCCGGCTCGTCAAACGTGGAGGAAATGACTTCCCCGCGCACGGAACGCGCCATATCGGTCACCTCTTCCGGACGTTCGTCGATCAGAAGAACAAGAAGATAGGCTTCCGGATGGTTTGTCGCGATCGAGTGCGCAATTTCCTGAAGCATCACCGTTTTCCCGGTCCGCGGCGGCGCAACGATCAGAGCCCGCTGTCCGAAGCCGATCGGCGAGACCAGCTCAATCACGCGCTGGACCTTGTTGTTCTTTGTCGGATCCGGCAGCTCGAGATTAACCTTCCGCTCCGGATAGAGCGGCGTCAGGTTATCGAAGTTAATGCGGTGGCGAATTTTCTCCGGAGCTTCACCGTTGATCGCGCCGACTTTCAAAAGCGCGAAATACCGTTCGGAATCTTTCGGCGCGCGGATCTCGCCCTCGACAATATCCCCGGTCCGCAGACCAAAGCGGCGCACCTGTGAAGGAGAAACATAAATATCGTCAGGACCCGGCAGATAATTTTCTTCAGGAGACCGGAGAAAACCGAACCCGTCCTGAAGAACCTCGAGAACGCCCCGGCCCGAGATCGGAACATTTTGATCCGCAAGCTTTTTAAGGATCGCAAACATCATATCCTGTTTGCGCATCGCGTTGCAGTTTTCGATATCCAGCTCTTCGGCGAAGGCGAGCAGCTCGGCTGGGGAGCGTGATTTAAGATCCTGAAGATTCATGAAAAACTCGTATTAAAGTCATAGCCGACGATGTGCAGACCGACTGCCTGCATAATGGCCGCTTTTGGGACTTCTCTTAATGTTATCGGTTACCTGGTTTCGTTGGGATATGTGTCTTATCACTCCCGGCAGCGCCATTCTGGCACGCAATTTTTCTATAGCTATATCGGGAAAACAAACAAGACAGGTAAGCTATACCGAATTCCGCAAAGCCCGTCAAGCACAAAGAAAGAAAAGAAAAAGGCTTATACTGCCTTCCGGACGATCCAGCACGGCAGAGCCGGAACCAAAAGGAGAAGCGGAGCCCAGACGGATGCCGCCAGCAAACCGGAACCATAGAGCCCGGCCAGCACCGCCCCGCCGCCGATCAAACCGATAAGTGCCGTCACCCGACTCCCGCGCCCCAGAAGAGACGGAAAACAGACCGACCCCACGACAATGAAGATATACAAAAGAGTCATGTAAATATCTGTCAAATTCTGAAAAAAGAGCGCAAGCACACACGCGGCGATGACGATCGCCGCCGTCACGATCCGGCTCCTCCGCACGGACGACAAAGATCGCCCAAGCGCTTTCTCGGCAATAACCGTCATCGTGAACAATTCCGTATCGGCCGTGGACAGGATCGACGAGAAAACGGTCAGACCGATCAAACCGGCGGCAAAAGGCGGTAAACCCTCCAGGAGCACCATGAACGCCATGTCCGGATCGATCTCCGGATGCGCCGCACGAATGGACAGCGCGAGCCAGTAAATAAACACCCCGAATGCGAACAGTGCCGCAGCTCCAAGACAAAAACCGCGTACGGCCGATTTATCGTCCCGCGCCATCATGAGGCGTTGCCAGAAATCCGCGCCGCCCAGAACCGCCAGAATGCCGGAGACAAACAAAACGACGCCCGTCCCACCCGGAAGAGGATGCGCCAAAACCGTATCCAGATCCGCGCAAAAAGCTCGCATGGCCCCGGCCTGATCGGCAAAAACCAGCCACCCGGTCGCAAGCAGGGCCAGAAACCCGGCCTGAATCTTGTCCGTCGCACTCACGGAAGCAAACCCGCCGAGCAGAACATAAGCACTCACCACCCCGGCGCAAAGCAGCGCGGCAATGGATAACGCCCACCCGGTGAGCGCGGCAATCATCATCCCGCCCACGATAAACTGAATGACAAGAAGACACCCCAGAACGATCAGGCTATAGGCCGCCGCCACGGAAGAGACCGCCCGCCCGAAACGCGCCTCCAGAAAATCGGGGATGCTGTGCATATCGCGCGCCGCCGCGTCCCGGCGCGCAATCGGGGCCAGAAAACCAAGCAGGATCATCCCGCCCGCCACGCCGGCAAACAAAAGCAACGCGACGGATCCGAACGCATAGGTCAGTGCCGTCATCGTCACGTATTCTCCGGCCCCGATCAGCGTGAACACACCCGCCAGAACGCCGAAAACACCAAGCGTCCGCCCGCCTGTATGCCAGTGCGCGGCACTCTTGTCTCGCGCAGCAACGAGGCCAATCCCGACGCATACAACCGCGTAAACCGCATAAAGAAAAATCTCACTCACAACCCCTTCTCCCGCCATGCCGGCCCTGTTTCCTCCGTCTTACAGAAAACCCGTGCCGGACCGAAGAAAAACGGAACATTATTATTGCTTGCTTGAATAATCTTTAAGCGTTTGCCAAAGTGCTTATATGATCTCTCTGCGACAAATACGGGCGGCCTGCGGCCTTCTGGAATGGAGTCAGGCGGAACTTGCACGGCGTTGCGATCTTTCGGCTACAGCCATGAACAACATCCTGCGCGGCCATGCCGCTCCGCGTGCTGGCACGCTGGAGCAAATTGCAAAATGTCTGGAGAACAACGGTGTCGCTTTCCTGCCGGGCGAAGGCGTGCGCCTGCGTGACGACATTTTCGAGGTCGAAACGTTTCAGGGCAAAAATGCTTTTGAAAACTACATGGGGGATGTTCTGGAGACACTGCCTTACACACAGGACAAGGCCGGATACCACATGATCGCCGATGAAGAGCCTTATCTGACCGTGTCAAATCTTCGGCGGGTCTTCTTCTACTATATCGAAGACATGATCGAAAAGGGCTTACACGATTACATCCTGTGCCGTCCCGGCGTCAAACGAATCTACGGCCCGCCCGAATGTGCAAGCTATCGTACCGCCCCGGCGGTGCTCGCGCGGCAAATGGGAACGTCTGTTTACGGAGATAAATATACGCTCTTCCTGCCGGACCGGATCGTCGTCATCGAAAACGCAGCCATCGCCGCCGCCCAGCGCGACCAGTTTCTTGAAAACTGGAACCACGCACGGTCCCTTCGCCCCGGCATGGTCCCCGTCTACGAACAGGACAAAGCCTGGCTGGAGAAAGAGAGGAAAAAGAAAACCAGAACCTGAACCTAAAACGGCTCCAGAACGCCCATAATGACAATAAAAATCATTAAAAGCGTCGGTGCTTCGTTCCACCAGCGGTAAAAAATATGCGATTTTGTGTTCCGGTCTTCGGCAAACGCGCGCCGCCAGTTCGCATAAACCACATGAAGCCCGGTCAGAAGCACTGCCCCGAGCAGCTTGGCATGCATCCATCCCACGCTCAACAACGCGGGGTTGGCGCAAAGAAGCAAAATTCCGAAAACCCAGCTTGCGATCAGCGCGGGATTCATGATGATCCGAAGCAGTTTATGCTCCATAACCTTAAACGTCTCGGACGTGTCGGATCCGGGTTCCGTTTGCGCATGATAGACAAACAGCCGCGGCAGATAGAACATGCCCGCCATCCACGCAATGACACTGATAAGGTGCATTGCGCGCAAAAACTCGTAATGCATCGACAAAAACAAAAACACATCACCCATCCAGCCGTTCAACGCCATAATCTCACCATTCCCTTCTGAGTATCACATGGTCCCAGGACACGCCCTCGCGCCCGAAGAAATCAGACATTCCGCGCTCGGCAACTTCAATCTGAAACCCGCCTTTTATCGCGAAACTTTCCATTTCCTCAATCGGAACATCGAACATGTTCCGTCCAAGGCAATCCGGACCCCGCCGTAATGTGGCATACAGATATGCCCGGTTTTTCATCAATCCCGAAAGAACGTCA
This sequence comes from Alphaproteobacteria bacterium, assembly GCA_028277665.1. GTDB lineage: Bacteria > Pseudomonadota > Alphaproteobacteria > Micavibrionales > Micavibrionaceae > JANQFU01. The sequence goes on from JANQFU010000071.1 coordinate 13,297, forward strand.
TACAAGACATAGCGATCCATTTCGTTCAGATGAAAAAGAAAAGCATTCAAAAATATGATATCAAAATTTCGGCTAAGAGCGCGGGTCTTTATAAGTTCCGGAGCCAGATCGCACAGAAAAACAGGATTCGGACTTATGCGCCCTTCACTCTGCCGGTGTGCGCGGGATATAAAGGATTGGGAACCATCGACGCCAACGACGTGAAAGCCTGCATCCGCAAGGCAAAAACTGTCCCGCCCCGGCCCGCATCCAAGATCGAGGACATCAAGATCTCCCGGATTCAAGCACGCCGTCATATCGGCATAAAAACGCGGCGCGAATTCAGCCGCATCACAGGATTCATATTGCGCGATAAAACCATCGGCGCCCTGTTCGTAGGCATCAAGATTCTCTGTGATATATGTACTTTCGCTTTTCATTTTGTTCTCTGTTTACACATCTTCGGATCTTTTGCACAGCACCGGGAGAAGGATCCGCCTTCCGCGCGGGCGCAACACCCGCTTTGCAGAATACCCGGCATCTCCAGCGCCTTATGAACGAGACGCCCCAGACCGGAGATAAACGCCGGATGCGTCCCGGCCGTCTGCGCAACGACAAAGCCCGGAATGCCGAGATCCTGCGCCAGATTTCTATATTCTTCGCCGATCTCGACAATGGTCTCGACATGCTCGCTGACGAACGCATGCGGATAGACAACGACCGGGACGCCGTCCGCCGCTGCTTTGCTGAGGGCTTCTTCCGTTGACGGACCGATCCATTTCATTGGCCCGACACGGCTTTGATAACAAATTTGCCAATCCGGCGCATCCAAAGGCAACGCATCCACAATTGCAGACGCGGTTCGCTCGCACTGCCATTGATACGGATCGCCGTCCCGGATGACAGAGCAGGGAAGCCCGTGCGCAGAGAGAAGGATCCGCGGCGCCCGTCCAGATTTCGCTTCAAGGTCCCTGTAGACGGAGAAAATGCTTTCGGCGCTTGCCTGAACGAATCCCTCATCCTCGGGATAACAGCACACCGTGCTTTGCGGGACGGCAGACAAACCGCAAAGCCGCGCCGCCCGATCCCAGTCCTGAAGAGACGAGCGCGTCGTCGTCGTCGAATACTGGGGATACAAAGGCAACAGGACAATATGATCCGGCCCGTAGGACCGAACCTCTTCAGCAATCTCGTCCGCCATCGGGCGCCAGTAACGCATGCAGACAAATACGCGCCACCGATTTTCCCTGTTCTGACCGGATATTCCCCCGCGATGCAATTCTTCCTGTAGCGCTTCCGCTTGCATCAACGTATTGGCAAGAAGCGGGGACTTATAATCAAGACGCGCATAGCTGCTTCCGGCTTCGTTTTTGGCCCGTTTGGACGCAATCCGCCGCGCAACCAGCCGCCGGAGCACCCCCGGCAGGCGAATGATATTCGGATCGGAAAAGAAATTATACAAAAACGGCGCAATCGCGTCCCGGCGGTCCGGCCCGCCGAGATTAAAAAGAACGACCGCGATTTTACGTGTGTGTTCCATGGGTGTTAGTTCTGCCAGTTCTGCACGTATTCGACAACCCTTTGAACATGTTCCGGCGGTGTGGCTTTGTCGATTCCGTGACCGAGATTAAAAACAAACGGCTTTCCGGAAAAATCGGACAAAATCTTCCCGACGCTTTCATCCAGCCGCACGCCGCCGGCCAGAAGACAGACCGGATCCAGATTTCCCTGAACCGGACAAAGCGTCTGAACGGCTTCCGCCGCCCAGCGCGTGGACACATTATGATCGAGCGAAACCGCGCTCACCCCCGTCTCCCCGACATAAAGCGGATAGGACGGGCCCGCGCCTTTCGGGAACCCGATAACCGGAACATCAGGAAATTCAGCACGCAAAGCCGCGACGATCCGGCGGGTCGGCGCAATAACCCAGCGCCGGAACTCTTCCGCCGCCAGAACTCCGGCCCAGCTGTCGAAAATCTGGAGAGCTTCCGCGCCGGCCCGGGCCTGCCCGGCCAGATAGGCGATTACAGCATCGCTCAAAAGGTCGATCAGAACCAAAAACGCGCCCGGATCCCGATACGCCAGAGACCGCGCCTTTTGAAAGTCCCGCGATCCGCCCCCCTCAATCATGTAACAGGCCAGCGTCCACGGCGCACCGGAAAAGCCGATCAACGCCGTCTCATGAAATCCTTCCGCCTCAAGCGCCGCGCGAATCCGGCGGACGCTTTCATAAACCCTTTCCGGCTTTTCGCTCTCGCCGAAAGGCCTCAGCGCCTCAAAATCCTTCCGGCTCCGGACAGGATCCAGAACCGGCCCTTCCCCGTCAACAAACCGGACGCCACAGCCCATCGCATCCGGCACAACCAGAATATCGGAAAACAAAATCGCCGCATCCATGCCGAACCGCCGAATCGGCTGCAACGTAATCTCACACGCCAGATCAGGATCGTAAACAAGATCCAGAAATCCGGAAGCCCCGGCCCGGATCTCCCGATACTCGGGAAGATACCGCCCGGCCTGACGCATCATCCAGAGCGGAACGCGATCGCTCTCCTCCCCCCGTAAAACCTGAAGAAACCGTTTTTTCATCCGTTCATTCTCTCCACCAGCTCCCCCGAAGGCTACGCGATTCCCTCCGGATCGCAAGACCTTTCTATCTCATTTTTATTTATTTAAAAAAGGAGGTTATAGATATTAGGTCCTGTGCAAATCGGGGACAAAAACTTATACGCGGATTGTCCACATCCGGAGCATACAGGAGAATTCAAATGCGACTCGCAGGCTTTCCGGTCCCTTGGGAACATCCGCACTAAACTTATCCCTGAGCACCGTATAACCCGGATTCACATCTGATAACTGCCCGCATGATTAAAACGCCGGATGGGGATAACGCCGCCCCTTTTTTCTCCCACAGACTTATAAGAGCGAACATCCACGAAGTTATCCTTCCCCAATTTTGTCGTTCCCGCTTTCGCGCATGACTGTCCGGAAAAAGTTAATACGCAATCCCGGAATCTATGTCGAGCCTTGAAAACCGGAAGGTTTTCATTTGGCGAGACTTAATATCCGGGATCTTTTGTTTTGAGACCCCGGTTCTGCGCAAAATCTCTGCTTGCGCGGAATTTTTGCTTGCCCGGGGTTGCGTTTGTGGAGACGTTAACCGTTTTCACGGGGATGACAAAGTGGGTTTGGTTTTTTGAGAAATGTCGAGATACACTTGCCGGCTTGGCACCACCCGGGAGATATGGCATTCTTTCCGGACGAGACCCACAAAAAAGGCGGCGCTTTCCTATGTTTCCAAAAGCCTTCGATAAACTTTCCCGCAAAAAAGCGAACGACATTCTCCGCGATCTCGAGCCGTTTCTGACTGATCGCCCGTTTGATCCGGAACGGACGGCCATTTTGGCGAATAGCTTGCCGTTCTATCCCGATTATCAATATCTGGAGATTGGAGACCACTCGACCCAGCCGCCGCTGAGCCGAATCGCTCTTTACAAGAAAGACGACATTGTCATGATCGACTGGACGGCGGAAACAATCCTGAGCCTGAACAAACGCGCGGCCGGTTTTACTCTGGACCGTGAAAACGTTACCGATTACGTCCGGTTTTATCTCGGCCATGTCGCCTCGACAAAAGGCCGGATCGTCCTTGCCGAATGCGTGGATGATATGCCCTGGACCGAAGAACCGCCTCCGGCGGCCCGCAAAGCCATGGCGAAAGTCGTCATGCCGTTGCAGGTGGCAGGCACAGATAAAGATGGCCGTCATCTTTTAAGCGCGACCATGATTTTCGAGGAAACGCTCTATAAAACAAAAATTCATGTCGGTCCGGCCGGGGAAATCGCCTTTTCCGATCAGGAAATCCTCGTCGAGGACATACCGCTGGAGGACACGGTTTTAAGCGCCTGACCGCCCTGAAACCGCTTTATTCCGACCGAAATTCAGAAAACTCAGACTTTTTCAAAAAAAATTGAAAAAAACGCTTTTTGGTAAGAAAGCGTAAAGGACTCCATCGCATAATGATAACAGGAGCAGGGGAAATCTCCCTCAAAAACCGCAGAAAACAAAGTCATTCGACGGAAAACCGCACGGCAGGAAAGAGAAAAGAAAAAGGTCGGAACCATGGCGAAGACACCGGATAAAACAAGCGGCATCGGAACAATCGGGTATATGGACGGCCCGCCCTGTGCAATGGCCTATACGCTGAACAATCAACAGCCGGTTCTGTGCACGCTGCTTGGCGACCAGCCGCTTTTTTATATGGACTTTGATTTTTTTGAGGAAGAAGACGAAGACCTTCTTTGTAATCTGGATTACGGTCTTCTGGATCAGGAAATCCGTGACTTGCGTGAGCGGCTCGATTCCTATGACCGCTTCACAGACGGCTACCGGGAAGACCTCGAGAAGAAAGTCGGCCGGTTTCTCGATGCTTTGCAGGAAATCTCCCGGCCGGACAGAGTGTTCCTGCGCGAACACGAACCCGCGGATCTTCTCGAAACGCTTCGCAAAAGCCGTTATGCCGCCGCGTTGATCGACCGCGCGCTGGACAACAGAATTCGCTTCCGCTTTGATCCAACCATTGTCGGCGCAGCTTATGACCGATCGAATCGCATGGTTTTGATTAATTCAAACCTTGATCCGGCCGAACAGTTGCTTTTGATGGCGCGCGAATTGCGCCGGGCCTGGCAGGATCTGAGCGGCGCGCTGGTCAACCCGCTCGTCTTTCACCCGGATAACGCGATTGTCATCAACCGCGCCCGCGAAGCGGATCTGGCCGTCAGCATGGTCCGGATCGGTTGGGAGCTTCAGCTCGCCGACGAGAAAATGCTCTGGGAGCGGATCGAAAATTCATCTCTGTCCGATCTCGGCCGCGCGTTTGCCCGCGAAGCCTATCTTGATTTCCGGACACTGAACAACGGTGCAGCCGCCGGATCGGTCTTTGAGGCATGGTTCCTGTCCGAACGTTGCCAGAAAGCGGACCGGATCCTGATTCAGTCGATGCTCTCCGATTATGAAGGACACGTCTTCAATTCCGAAGAGGCCTCCCGGAATGTCAGCGTCGAGTTAATCGCCGCGCTCGGGGAAATGCCCTACGGCAAAAATTACCTGGCAAAACATGCGCAAGTGATTCTTTCCGATGCGGTTTTCACCGATGTCAGGGATCGTGCAAACGCCAATTTCCTTTGGTTCATCAAGTTCGAGAAGTCGTTCCGCGAAACGGAACAGGGTTTGCAAATGGAAACGGGTCTTGACGCGCAGGACGATCGTTCTGCGTTCTCCCGAAACCCGATTAATGCACTCTCTGACCTGAGTGAGGACGACCGATATGAACACACCGCGGATATCATCAAATTCGACCGTTTCACGGACCGTCGCAGCGCAAGCACAGGCACAGGCGCAAGCGAACTGCGGCCCGGTGGCGCGGACATCATATTCATTCACCGAAACTGAAGACAGGTCTGTCGTGAAAGCCGGACATCTTGAAAGAAAAACGAGCCGAACCCGTCTCCCGGGCGGAGAAATCCGGGTCTTCGACCTGACGGCCGGGATCGCGCCGGCCCGGCCGGACAGCGCGGGCCTTTTCAGGACGGACACGCTGGCAGGCACGCTCGCGCTCCTGCGGGAAAGCCCGACAGCCTACGCGCTTCTTGAAAATGCGCTGGAAGCGGGCTGGGAAATCGAACTGGCCGATCTCAACAATAACGGGTACTCGCTTGAAATCGAAAACGGGTTGATCGTTCTGGACAATTACGGCCTGACAGAGGCCGGACTCGAACATTCGCCGCATTTCCGTCACGCCGTGCTGATCTCGCTGGCGCGGGCTTTGCGGGACGTCTGGCACGAAGAATCGGAACGGACCGATCCGGCGCGCTTTTCGCCGGAAAACCTGCTGATGCTGGAGCGCCTGCGCGCGGCCGATTGCGATACGCTCTCCGTTCTGATTGCATGGGAGTTGCGCGGCGCAGGGGAAGGGGCCGTCTGGCGGCACTTGCTCGGCTCGGAGGACAGCGACCTCGCGATGCTCTTTTCGCGTTATCTGGAGCGCGATCCTTCGGCCCTGTTCAGCGGGAGCGTCCTTGCATACACATTCCGGCAATGGTTCGCCGACGAGGCCAGGGTGAATGCGGCCGATCATGACACACTCGAATATCTGGACGAATATCTGGCCATTGCCGGCGAACACGACCCGTTCGGGCGGACCCGTCTGGAAGGCGAAATCGCGGAAAATCTCTCTGAACTGCCGGACGGGCGCGCCTATCTGGCCGGGCTTGGCGGGACGATCCTGTGCGATCCGTTCTTCTCCGGCCTCAATGACGAGATCAATCAGGCGCACCTCTTTCACATCGTCTATGAAACCGAAGCCGTTATTATAAATAACGTTCCGTTCCGGGACGCCGATCTCGCCCGGAAAATTTTCCCCGGGAAAGCGACACCTCGTCGCCGGATGTAAAATCCATTTTCCTTAATCTCTCCCTTGAGTTTCTGGGTCGCGCACACTATATTGCGCGGGTTATGAACAGTCTTGGTTTTGATAAAGCTCCTGAAGATACGCGCGTGGTCGTGGCCATGTCCGGCGGTGTAGACAGCTCTGTGACGGCGGCGTTGTTGCAGGAGCAGGGCTATGACGTCATCGGCGTGACGCTCCAGCTTTATGATCACGGCGCCACGCTCAAGAAAAAGGGGGCGTGTTGCGCGGGGCAGGACATCCATGATGCGCGCCGTGTGGCTGAAGCGCGGGGGTTTCCGCACTATGTTCTTGATTACGAAAGCAATTTTCAGGAATCTGTGATCGAGGATTTTGCCGATGCGTATTTGCGCGGGCAGACACCGATCCCGTGTGTGCGCTGTAATCAGACTGTGAAATTTCGCGATCTTCTGGATGCGGCGCGGGATCTGGGCGCGGATTGTATGGCGACCGGGCATTATATCCGCCGGGTCGTGCATTCCGGGACCGGCCGGGTGGAAATGCGCCGGGCGATGGATGCAGGAAAGGACCAGAGCTATTTCCTGTTTGCAACGACGCCCGAGCAGCTCGATTTTCTTCGTTTTCCATTAGGGGAATGGCGCAAGGACGTGACGCGCGCGCATGCAGACCGCCTCGGTCTTCTGAATGCGGAGAAACCGGATTCGCAGGATATCTGTTTTGTCCCGAACGGGAATTATGCCGAAGTTGTGACGTCTTTGCGCCCGCAGGCCGCGCTGCCGGGCGAGATTGTGCATCTTGACGGGCGCGTTCTCGGCCGGCATGAAGGTATTCTTCATTATACGATCGGTCAGCGCAAAGGGATCGGGGTTGGCGGCGGCGTGACCGAGAATAACGCCCCGCTCTATGTCGTCCGGATTGACGGCGCCGAGAACCGGGTGATCGTGGGGCCGAAAGAAGCCCTCGCGCGGGATGTTGTTTACCTGTCCGATTGTAACTGGCTCGTGAGCGATCTCCCGCATGACGGTCTTGAGGTGGAGGTCAAGCTGCGCTCTGTTTCAAAGCCTGTGGCCGCGCGTTTGCGCGTGGACGGTGCGCAGACTGCTATGCTTCATTTAAAAGAGCCGCAATACGGGATTTCACCGGGACAGGCCGGGGTTTGCTATGACGATTACGGCGACCGGGTTCTCGGCGGGGGCTGGATTTCCGGGGCGGAAAACCGGAGCATTGGATTGGAGGCGGCATGAGCGAACAAGAGCAACCGATTTTCGTCCACGGGATGTGGCGGACGTGCTCCAGCTATTTCTGGAGCAAATTCAGAAAGCACAAAGAGTTGAGATGTTATTACGAGCCTTTGCATGAAGCTCTTGTCATGATGTCTCAGGCCAACCTGTCCTGCCCGGATGCAGAACATTACCGCCAGCTTCGGCATCCGGTTGAAAAGGATCATAATAATATCGAATTTCCCGTTCTGGAGGACGGAAGCATTCCCGGTCTGAAAGATCATCTGCCTTACCGGCCTTTTTATTCGGCTCCGGAAAAAACGATCCTGACCTGTATGCCTATTTTGAAGGGCTGTGCGCTCATGCGCGAAAGCATGGCCAGCGGCCGATGTTTCAGCCGAACCGCGCAATCTTACGTGCGGAGTGGCTGTCCCGCCAGTTTCCCGGTGCGCATCTTTATCTTTTAAGAAATCTGGATGCGCTTTTTGCCAGTTATGCGAGTTTCGAGAAGGGTTATTTTTTTGCCTCCTGGCTTTTGTTTATCGGAAAAAACAATGAGCTCCCATTATTTCGTTCCTACGCAGAATATAAAAAGATTGAGCCTTATGAGGGTCATATCTATGGCAAAAAGATCTCTGCGTGGGACTGGCTTCTTCAGGACTTTGACTGGCAGGACTGTTATGATCTGGTTGCGTTTTTCTGGGTTCTGGCTCTGGCGCATGCGACGCGGTATGCGGATCTCGTGATCAATGTCTCGGATCTTGGGTCGGAAGGGAAATTGCACGACGTCGCGCGCCAGATACAGGACAAGACGGGAATTTTGCTCGAATTGTCCGATTTCAAAACTTCCGTCCAGCCGTCTCCCGGGGCGTTTCGGCTTTCCTTTGAGGGCGTTCGGCTTATCCGGGACGGTCTTGAGATCGTCAAGCCTGACTGGAGCCGGTTGCCGGATGGCGTTTTGACGTCGTCTGATCGCGCTGTATTGGATCAGGTTCTGGGATAGGCAGGCGGCGTTATTTTGCGGCGCGCGCGCGGAACTGGGATTGAATATAGGTTCTTTGCCAGTGTTTTTTAAGCGCCGGGCGTGTTTTTAAGGTCTCGTAGAAAGAGCTTTCCATCCGTGCATAAACCGGCGGATGTTCCCGAATGGCGTTCAGGCGGTCTTCCGACACGTTGTAGCGCTCGCAAAAAGTTTCGATGTCTTCTTGTGACATATCAAACTTGTATTGGTGGACAAGCTTACTGTAGGCGCGCTCGGCGACCGGTTGGAGATCGTTAAGCAATTCCCCGGCCAGGCCTTTTCCCCAGGCGGCTTTTGCAATGGCGCTAAAACCGGACTGGATCGAGTTGTAATTCGGGGCCCGGGACAACTCGATTGCGCGCTGGATGTCGGCGTCTCCGATCTGGATCAACGGATCGAGGATATTCAGGATCTCAACGGCGATCTCCTTAACGGGCTCGTGTGCAAGATGCCCGCTTATGCCTTTGGCTTTGACATCGTGGCGGTGGAGCAGGGGCGCGAGCTTTTGAGACAGGAGCGCTTTCTCGTGATCTGTAAGATTGATTTGCCTTTCGACGATGGTCAGGCCCTTGGGCCGGAAGGATTTATCGAAGAGCGGCCTGTCGAGTTTTCCGGTTCCGGACGGTTCTTCGTCGGCATTCTCTGTCTGTTGTGCGCCATGTTTGCGCAGGACGGCTTTCCAGCGCCATTCTGCTTTGAAATAGTTATCCTGCTGGGTTCTGTATCTTTTGTCGGCGAGGATCAATTCGTTGAACAGTTTGATAATTTCGGCCAGCATATGCTGCTTGTGCAGGAGTTTGCGGCGATCTCTTGCCGTTTTTACTTCTTTGAGATTCTGAATGTCCCGGCATAAGGCATCAATGCCTGTGCAGACATCTTCATATATTTCCTGTGCATTTCTTTTGTTTTCCGAAGGCTCTATATAGTTTCGTTGCTCAAGGAAGCGCGCAAGAGCTTTCAGGCGGCTGAAACGGGCCGCCATTGCGACCCGGTACGAGTTGCGGTATTTTTCAAGGCGTTCGACAACTTCGGCGATTTTGCTTTCACCGAAATAACGGAAGCGCAGTTGCGGGATTTCCCGGCCGCAGAGAAGCTCGAATGCCAATGTGAAGAGTTCTTCCAGATCACGACCGCGCAGAATCTCGTCGTTTCCGGCGTCAGTCCAGGCCAGAAGGCGTTCGATAAAGCCTTCCGAACGCGGCAGGCCTTCCTGCAGGGTCGGGCGGCGGCCCATGACGCGGCGCAAAAGCCAATGGTAAATATCGGGGCGGCGCGTTTCGAGTTCTCCGAGGCCTGCCCGTTCGAGCTCTTGGCGCGCGCTTGACGCCAGCGGAGGATTCAAAATATTTTGTGTTCCGTATCTGTTGGCGACATCCCGCTCAACGATCAGGTTTGCGAAATCGATATCGTCGGTCAGCCAGAAAATGGCCTGACGCAGGGCAGCGGCTTCTGCGTGGGAATTTCGGATAATGTATCCTGCGGCATCAATTTTGCGGTCTTCTTCCGGAAGCGTGGACAAATGAAAATCCCGGGCGGCGGCGATCAGGATCGGCAGACAGGCAACGGACTCCCGAATGTCAGATTCCTGCTTTTTTTGCCATGAGCCTTTTTTCAAATGCTCGTGAATTTTCAGGCCGATCGACAGAAGCCCGGCAACAAGAGTGAAACTTGCGAAATAGATAAAAAGATTTGTTGGGGCGAATTTGCCGTAGCCGATATAGTAGCCAGCCTGCAGGCCGATAAACGTAATCGGACCGGCGGTCAGGATCAGGGCGAGAACATTTGTGCCCCAGTGCTCTTTATGCAGGGCTTCATTGATCTGGTCGAGCTGGCGCTCGCCCTCCTTTTCTATGGAGAGGGCCGGCGCTTCCGGGAATAGCGCGGCTTCGTCTTCCGACGGATAATCAGAGGCTTGAGGGGGTTTTCGGACTCTGTGTTTCACGTGAAACATTTTTCCGCCGGGTCTTTTTCTTTTGTGGTCGAGGTTGGGGAGAATCTGATATAGAGAAAGACATCATACAGGAGCTTTTGCGCAAAGTCACATCACATTCTTTTACTCTATCTTATTGTTGTTTTGACCATGACGGATGATGTTTCCAAATTTGAGGACACGATTTTTGCCTTGGCCAGTGGGCCGGGGCGGGCCGGGATTTCTGTGATCCGGATTTCCGGGCCGCAGGCTTTGGAGGCTGTGGCTGCATTTCTTCGGGGTGGTGCGGCGTCCCTGCCCTGCCCTCGCAAAGCGTCCGTGCGCCATTTATTTGACCTGCAAAGCGGTGCGCTTCTGGATGAGGCCCTTGTTCTTGTTTTTAGGGGGCCCGGGAGCTTTACGGGCGAAGATCTTGCCGAATTGCATGTGCACGGCTCTCCCGCCGTGGTTCGCTCCGTTCTGGGGGCTTTATCCGGTTTGCGCGGGTGCCGGATGGCCGCGCCGGGCGAATTTACGCGGCGGGCGTTTGAGAACGGGCGGATTGATCTGACCGAGGCGGAGGCTATTGGCGACCTTATTCATGCCGAGACGCAGGCGCAGCAGCAGCAGGCGCTTTCGCAGATGGGCGGAGCTCTTCGCGATCTTTATGAAGGCTGGGCGGGTCGTCTCACGCATCTTCTGGCCTATATTGAGGCCGATCTTGATTTCTCGGATCAGGATTTGCCGGAGGACGCGCTTCAACCGCTGTTAGGCAACGTCCACGCCCTCATGGAGGAGATCGGCGCGCATCTGGATGACGGGCGGCGCGGTGAGCGATTGCGGGACGGCGTGCGGGTTGTCCTGCTCGGCGCGCCGAATGCCGGGAAATCCTCTCTTTTGAATGCGCTGGCGCAGCGGGACGTCGCGATCGTTTCCGATCTCGCGGGGACGACGCGGGATTTGCTAGAGGTTCATCTCGATCTTGGCGGGTATCCCGTGATTGTTACGGACACGGCCGGGCTTCGGCCGGTCGATCTTCTGGAGTTTGCGGGGCATGGGGAGATCGAGCGGCAAGGCATTGCCCGTGCCTTGAAAGCGGCGGAAGCGGCGGATTTGCGTGTTTTTGTCTTTGATGCGCAAGGCTGGCCGGAGCTTGATGCCGACACGCGCGCCCTTGTCCGGGATGCCGCCGAAGGTGATCTTGTTCTTTTGAACAAGGCAGATTTATGCGGGGCGATGTTTGACAATGGCCCGGGCGGCCCGGGCCAGTCCCTGTCTGTTGACGGCCGCCCTGCCCTGCCTCTTTCGGTGCGCTCTCAAAGCGGGTTTTCCGCGTTTCTTGAGATTTTGGAGAGCCGGGTCAAGGATATGGCCGGATTGCGCGAGGCCCCTGCCCTCTCCCGCCAGCGGCACCGGGAGGCGTTGTCGTCTTGTGTTGCGGCGTTGGCGCGCGCGTTGACGGCCCCTCTTCCCGAGCTGGTTGCCGAGGATCTTCGTCTTGCCGTTCGTGCGCTTGGCCGGATAACCGGGCGCGTTGACGTTGAAGATCTTCTTGAGCGCATCTTTTCCGATTTCTGTATCGGCAAATGACTTTGCTTTTTGTCCGGGTTTTCTGGTAGATTGCTGCGCCATGGAACAGGACACAGGACATTTTCAAACGCGGTACGATGTGATTGTCGTGGGCGGCGGGCATGCTGGCTGTGAAGCCGCTGCGGCCGCGGCGCGTATGGGCGCGCGCACGGCATTAATGACGCACAAGATCGAGACGATCGGGGCGATGTCGTGTAATCCGGCGATCGGCGGTCTTGGCAAGGGGCACCTCGTGAAGGAGATTGACGCGCTGGACGGGCTCATGGCGCGCGTGATCGATCAGGCAGGGATCCAGTTCCGTATTCTTAATGCCTCCAAGGGGCCGGCCGTGCGCGGGCCGCGTGCGCAGGCGGATCGCAAACTTTATCGTCAGGCGATGCTGGCCGCACTGGAGGCGACTGAAAACCTCGATCTTATTGCCGATCCTGTCGAGGATCTCGGGTTTGATCCGTCCGGGCGGGTTTCCAGCGTAACCGGGGCATCCGGAAAAATTTATCAGGCCGGGGCTGTGGTCATTACGGCCGGAACGTTCTTGCGGGGCGTGATTCATCTCGGGCCGGAGCGGACGCCGGCGGGGCGCGTTGGCGATCCTCCGTCTGTCGGGTTGGCCGAGGCGTTGGCGCGGCTTGGCCTTCCGCTTGGGCGGCTCAAAACCGGCACTCCCGCCCGTCTTGACGGGCGGACGATCGACTGGGGACGGTTGGAGGAGCAGCCGGGCGACGCCGTTCCGACGCCTTTTTCCGCGTTGACGGAGGCTGTCACCGTGCCGCAGATTAGCTGTTATATCACGTATACGAACGAAGACACACATCGCGCGATCCTTGATAACCTCGACCGTGCGCCGCTTTATTCCGGGCAGATTCAGGGGCGGGGTCCGCGATATTGTCCTTCGATTGAGGATAAAGTCGTGCGTTTCGCCGACAAGTCGCGGCATCAGGTTTTTCTTGAGCCGGAGGGGCTCGACGACGATACGGTTTATCCGAACGGGATTTCGACCTCGCTGCCGATCGATATTCAGGACCGGATGATTCATTCCATTGTCGGGCTCGAGACTGTCACGGTCAAGCAGTGGGGCTATGCGATCGAATATGATTATATCGACCCGCGTGCGCTGGGGCCGACGCTGGAATGCAAGGCTGTTCCGGGGCTGTTTCTTGCCGGGCAGGTGAACGGGACGACCGGGTATGAGGAGGCCGCAGCGCAGGGGTTAATGGCCGGTGTGAATGCTGCGCTCCTATGTGCGGGGGCAGGGCGGACGTTTACGCTCGATCGCGCGAACGCATATATCGGCGTGATGATTGACGACCTTATCACCCGCGGTGCGCCGGAGCCGTACCGGATGTTTACGAGCCGGGCCGAGTTCCGGTTGCGTTTGCGGGCCGATAATGCGGATCAGCGTTTATGTGATGCCGGGCTCGAGGCCGGCTGTGTCGGGACTGCGCGGGCCGCGTGGTGGGCGGATCGCAAGGCCGCGCTGAAGGATACACAGGAGCGGATGTCCCGCTTGAGCGCGACGCCGTCGCAGCTTGCGGCGGCGGGATTGCCGGTCAATCAGGATGGCGTGCGGCGCAGTGCGTTTGAGCTTCTTCGGTATCCCAGTATCAATTGGGCGGAGCTGTGCCGGATTTGGCCGGATGCGCTTGAGACTGTCTCGCCGGATATCGCGGTGCAGATAGAGATTGATGCGCTTTATGCGGGGTATCTTGATCGGAACGAGGCGGATATTGCTGCGTATCGGCGCGATGAGGCGTTGATCTTGCCCGAGGATCTTGATTACCGGGCGATCGGCTCGCTTTCCAACGAGGTTCGGGAGAAGCTCGAGTTTGCACGTCCGCAGACGCTGGGAGCCGCGGCGCGGATCCCGGGGGTTACGCCGGCGGCCGTCGTGGCCCTGTTACGGCACGTCAAAGCGCGCGTCAAGGACGTTAATGAAGGTAATGCGGCATGACGGGTCGTTTTTCACGGCCGTGGCTCCAGTCTTTGCGAGAGGCGTGCGATGTATATCCGGATGCGGAGGCGGGGCTTGATCTCTATAAGGACGCGCTTCGCAAGTGGGGCCGGTCGATTAATCTTGTCGGGCCGAAAACGCTTGAGGATCTTGAGGATCGGCATTTTGTTGATTCAGCGCGATTGCTCCGTTTGATGCCGCGAGATGCGCGGCGGGTCGTGGATTTCGGAAGCGGAGCCGGGTTCCCGGGTCTCGTTCTCGCGCTTTTATCTGACAAGATCTCGGTCCAACTTATTGAGTCCGATCAGAAAAAATGCTCTTTTCTAAGGCATGTTTCACGTGAAACAAATTCTTCGGCGCGTGTGGATGTTCTGTGTTCGCGGATTGAGGCGGCACAGGTGGGGCCGGTCGATGTGTTGACGGCCCGCGCGCTCGCGCCGCTCTCACAGCTTTGTGTGTATGCCGCACCGTGGTTCGAGGTTTCTCCGGGGCTTGTTTGCTTGTTTCCAAAAGGGCGGCAAGTCCGGGAGGAGATCGAGGCGGCCCGCGCCGATTGGGCGTTTGAGGACGAGATTGTGCCGTCTGCCGGTTCTTCTGCGGATGACGGCGGCGTTGTCGTCCTGCGAGATTTGAAGGATTTGTGAGGTATAAAGTCGCGGATGTGCGATCCTCCGCCTTGTGATTTTTTGTCTGGCAGGGTAGTCTTTAATCTCACATTATTTCTGGATTCGGGAGGGTCTCCACATGAGGGATGCTGGTCGGAAGGATCAACAAGGTGCATCGGGCGCGCTGCGCGTACCGCGTCTGCTGGCTGTCGCCAATCAGAAGGGCGGCGTCGGCAAAACCACGACGGCGATCAATCTCGCGACGGCTTTGTGTGCTGTCGGGAAGCGGGTGTTGCTCGTTGATCTGGACCCGCAGGGCAATGCCTCGACCGGTCTTGGCGTCCGCCGCGCAGATATTCATGCGAGTGCGTATGATATGATCTTTAACGGCGTGCCGGCCGAGGAGGTCGCCGTTCCGTCCCGCGTCCCGCGGTTGTCTTTGGTGACGTCATCGGTTCATTTGTCGGGCGCGGAAATCGAGCTTGTCACTGCGGAGCGACGGGAGTTGCGCTTGCGGGAGACACTGCGCCGCGAACTTCCTTATGATTACGTGATCGTTGATTGTCCGCCGTCTTTGAATATGCTGACGCTGAATGCGCTGGTCGCTGTCGATGCGGTTGTCGTTCCGCTTCAGTGCGAGTTTTATGCGCTGGAAGGGCTTAGCCATCTTGTGAAGACCATTGATCGCGTCCGCCAGGTCTATAACCCGGGGCTCGAGATTCAGGGCGTGGTTCTGACGATGTACGATCAACGGAACAATCTTTCTGAAATGGTTGCTGCGGATGTGCGGAAATATTTCGGCGAGAAAGTCTATAAGACGATGATTCCCCGAAATGTCAGGCTGTCCGAGGCCCCGTCCCACGGGATGCCCGCGATTGTTTATGATATGCGCTGTGCCGGTTCGAAGGCTTATATTTCTCTGGCCGGAGAAATGCTGAAACGCGAGCGCGCGATTGTGTCTGCCGGGGGCAAAGGCACTGTCGCGGCGTAATTTTGCCCGGGGAGGATTTAGATGTCGAACGAAATTCAGGAAGAGCAACGGGAACAGAAAAAGGACGAGGGCAGGATGGACGGATCTGCGGCGAAAAAAGCGCGCGGGCAAAGCCGTGGTTTGGGGCGTGGGCTTGATGCGTTGTTCGGCGATGCCGAGCCGGAATTTGCCGGCGAAAAAAGCGCGAATTTTGCGCGCCGGACGCTTAACGTCGCGGATTTGCGTCCGGGCGGGTCCCAACCCCGCCGTTTGTTTGATGATGACGCGCTGGACCTGCTTGCCGTGTCGATCTCGACGCACGGGATGTTACAGCCGATTGTCTGCCGGGCGGTCGCTTCCGAGCCCGGGCAGTATGAGATCATTGCCGGCGAGCGGCGCTGGCGGGCGGCGCAACGTGCCCAGCTTCATGACGTTCCTGTGATTATTCATGAGATCGACGACGAGTCGGCTCTTGAGATTGCATTGATTGAGAACTTGCAGCGGGAGGACCTTAATCCTCTTGATGAAGCCGAGGGTTATCGCCGGCTGATGGATGAGTTTTCTCATACGCAGGAGAAACTTGCGTCTTCGATCGGGAAAAGCCGCTCTCATATCGCGAATATGGTTCGTCTTCTGAACCTTCCCGACGGCATTCAGGCGATGCTTCGGGATGGGAAGATTTCCGGCGGGCATGCGCGGGCTTTGATCGGCGCGCAAAATCCTGAAGATCTTGCGCGTCTTGTCGCGCAGCAGGGGCTTAATGTCCGTCAGACAGAGCAGCTTGTCCGGGATCAACAGAACCCGAAAGGGAAGGGCAAGGGCGCATCCGGTAAGAAGAGCAGTGCTCCTGTGCAAAAAGATGTCGATACGCTTGCGCTGGAGCAGGAAGTTTCCGCTGCACTCGGGATGAATGTCGCGATCGACGTCAAAGGGAAGGGCGGTATGTTGCGCGTTTCATTCCAGAACCTCGATCAGCTCGACGAGGTGTTGCACAGGCTCTCGCATTATCCCGGGTCTCGCTTAACCGGCTGATATTATTTTGTTATCTCTTCACGTTCTCCGAAGATCGCAGTGCCGAGGCGTATGAAGGTTGCGCCGAGAGGCAGGGCTTTTTCCCAATCGTTGCTCATCCCCATGCTGAGCTCCGGGAGATTATGCCTGTGCGCAAGTTTTTTGAGCAGGGCAAAGTGCAGGGCAGGGGGCTCATTTTCTGGAGGGATGCACATCAGCCCGGTCACGTTTAACCCGGCGGCTCTTGCGTAGGCGAGGATGTCCGGCAGGTCTTTGGGGGCGATCCCGTTTTTCTGGGGTTCTTCGCCTGTGTTCACCTGAAGGAGGCAGGGCATTGAGCTTTTTTCCTGCTTTTTTGTTTCTTTTGCCAATGCGTCAATGAGTTTCGGCCGGTTAACCGTCTGGATGACATCGAACAACGCGACGGCTTGCGCGACTTTATTCGTCTGTAGCGGGCCGATCAGATGCAGGCGGAGATCTGCGTATATTTTTTTGCGATCTCCCCAGTGTTCGCAGGCTTCCTGAACGCGATTCTCACCGAAAACGCGCTGACCGGCGGCCAGCGCGGCGTCGATTTTTTCTTCCGGCTGGCGTTTGCTTACGGCGATAAGCTCCGTTTGTGGCGGAAGAACCGCTTTTATCCGGTCCAGATTTTTCGGGATTGTGTCTTGCATCATGTCGCTCTGTATGAAAAAGGGGTGATCCGAAGATCACCCCCCAAAGTTCACAAACTCTGTGCTGCAAATCAACCGATTAGAAGTTGATTTGCGTACCGAGCATAATGCTCGTCGCTTCGACGTCGTCATTGGCAACGCCGTTGAGGCCTGTCGGCAGATCGTTTTCGATGTAGCTGACCGTGCCGCGGAACGTCATGCCCGGGCCGTAGGTGTAGATCACACCACCGGTGTAGCGTTCGGTTTCGATGTCGCCGATGCCGGGGCCGATATAGCTGAGTTCGGCATTTTCAGTCAGGTAAGACACGCCCAGTTTGTAAGGTCCGGTCGTGTAGTCTGCACCGAAGACCCAGGTTTCACGGTCACCGCCGTTGTCGATCCCGAGGTCGTCCTGAATGTAGGCAGCCCCGAAGCCGAACGGACCGTAGTCGAGGTCAAGGCCGGCGTTCCAGACTTCACGGTTTTCAAGACGGGAGAGAACTTTCTCTCCGGCATTCAACGCACCGTTCCCGTTCGTGTCTTCGAACGTCAGGTTCTGGTTTTCCTCGATTTCGCTGTGCGCGTAGCCGGCGCCAACGGCAAAGCCGAGTTTGTCCCACATGCCTTCATAGCGAACGCCGACTTCCCATGCATCGCCGTATTCACCGGCCACATCGTCCTGGTTGACCCCTTCGAGGTTGTCGTTGACGACATTGTTGACCTCAGGCGTATACGACAAACCGGCCTGGAAACCGCTGATGACCGGCGTCAGGTAGGTGATTTTGTCGGAGAAGCCCGTCGGGTTGTTGTCGTAGCTGAAGTTGAAGAGCTGCGCGGTGGGCAGGTTGTTCAGCGCAACAACGTCATTGGCGGAAAGCGCGCCGCTTTCGTCAACGTCGATGGCCAGAGCCGTTGTGAAGTTGTCCTCCAGCGCGGCGGCATTCGTGATGCCGTAGTTGACCGGCTGGATAAACTGACGCAGACCGTCATAGTTTGCGTCGGCGGACGGAGCCGCAACCTGCAGGAGGAAGGCTGCCCCATCTTCGGCACCAAGGTTAACGCGTCCCCAGCTTCCGGACATGTAAATGTAGGCGTCGTCTTCCTGGAAGAAGTCGTCACCATCAGCGTCGGCTTCGAAGTGGGCCCCGACCGTCAGGCCGTTGTCCAGCGTCGTTTCACCGGTGAAGTGGATTTCGGTTTCCCGCAGCATGTCGAAAGAGCGTTCTTCAAGCGCAGCGGTTTCGTCCTGATCTACGTACGCGCCGTAGATTTTGATGTGTCCGCCGAGATCCAGCTTGACCCCGCCGTCCGCAGCCATCGCAGGCATGGATGCCAGAGCCATCACACCGGCAGCGGCACTGCTCAGTAGGATTTTTTTCATTGAGTTCCTCCAATCAAGAGATTGTCGTTTGGTTATACACATATACCCGGGATCGGGCATAGAGAATCGACTCCGATTCCGAAGTCTGGAACAAGTAGGCCACTGAGATTCCGGGCGGTCAACACCGGACTTTGCAGAAATGTCACATTTTTTGCTGTTCGTTGTATTTTTGCAACAATCAGGCTTTCTACGCTGCGAATGCGGGGAGAGCGGGAAGGTTTAAAGGTTGATTAAGTCTGTTTTCATGACAAGCGACCCGCTCCACGAGCCATTCCGGATCAAGGCGTGGCAATTGAACCGCGAAGTCAAACCGGGTTTTTAATGTGCGATCTTCCGAATATGTTCCGGTTTGCGCTTTACAGGGAATGTGTTCGGCATGGCGCTGCGGGAAAATATGGTTGATGTATTCCCCAAGCTCTGGCACCTCTTCCACGATTCGTTCCGCCAGCCATGAGTAATTTCTTGAAAGCGTTTGCGCATACCTGCCGAGTTCTTCGGTCGTCATAGCGTTCAAATCTTCCTGTTTCTTGGCCTCCGGCGTTCCGCACGCCTCGAAAATCCCGGACAGGGTTTGTCTCGTTTCGTTGTCTATGTCACAGCCGTCCAGGATATCCCGGATTTCTTCGCAGGCGATGGCGTGCTGGACCTGCGTGAGGCCGATCATGAGTTTGTAATTTTTGACAAGAGTCCGCGCGGTCCGGGCCGGGTCGTCATAAGCGGCCAGATGCGCTTCCTGTTCCCTTGAGAACGCACGGAGCGTGTCGTGGTCGATCAGGGCGAGGCGGGCGAGCTTTTCCGTCGAATTGCCGTTGTTGCATGTGTGCGTATATACGTCTTCGTTGTTATAAAGGACATCCTGATACAGGTTCCGCTGCGCGTGATAATGCGCGGCCGTTGCACAATATGTCAGCAAGTCTTCGTATGCATATATCAGGGAGCCCCGGCCATATGCCTGTTCCTGTTGTTCGGCCCGATGCATGCAGACTCTGTGGACGATCAGCCCTCCGGTAATCGCGCCGCCGATGAGGAATGCGGAAGCCGTGACAAATGTGGAGGGAAATAATTCCGTGATTCTGGCGACAGCGAGCGCGCCGCCGAGTCCTAAAGCACCTTGCCAGAGGGGCATTTCGTATTGCGCGGCCGTTGCACGGCAATGAGCCCGGTGCAGATCCTGCAGTTCTTCCAGAATAACAGCAATATCGCGCCGGGCCGAAGAAATTTCCGCGCCGTCCCGGGTCTCGGCCAGAGCCAGAAAAAGATCGTTCCTGTGCGCGTCTTCCCGTTCCGATCCCGGATATGTTGTGATGGTCAGATTGTCTGTCATGGGATCGTCCTGTTGTTTGAATCCCGCTTTTATATTCCATAATCTTATATCTTGTCAATGCCGTTTTTCGGGGGCCACGGCAACCGCCTGAAGTTATGAATACCAAAGCGTTTCGCCGCCGCACGGCACGGCTGACCCTCAACTTCAACCGTGTCAGGAACGCGGTCCCGTAAATCCTGCGAATAGGCTTTCCCCATATGAACGGGCCTCCTTTCCCCGTCCATACACTCAATTATTTCTCTCCCGTCCGGACGACCGTTCGCGCAGGACCTCACCCTGCGCCTGAGTGCCGCTAACCCGGATTCGAAGTCCTGCATAAATCATGGACCTGTCTTGCCGAACGGGATAAACTCCTTTCAGGCTTGTTTGATTTAAGGGGGGTTTTTATGGCTGTTCTCGCTCGTTTTATGTTTGCTGTGTTGATGACTTGCGGTTTTGTTTTCTCTGGCGTTTCCACGGCCTGTGCCCAGTCCGTCCCGCAACAGGAAGAAGGCATTTCCCTGCAGGACGCAAAAGATTATGCGCTTGACCTGATGCCCGGAAAGATTGTGAATACGGTCGTCGAACCGGATGTTTACGAGTTTGCAATCGTTCAGGAAGACGGAACGCGGGGTGAGGTCGTTGTGGATATCCTCAGCGGTGGGGCTCGTGAGGTCAAAATCGGTAAATTCGGAAAAACCCGGCAGCCTCCGGAAGTTCAGGTGTCAAAGGATGATGCTCTGCGGGCCGTGTCCGATGCTTTGAAAGAATTTATGCCGGAGGCAAGAAAATCAGTCCGGGTTTCTGAAACGAGCGTCGTTTTGTATAACGATATTGCCGTTCATCAGATAATCTTCACCTTGAAAAAAAATGTTTTTGAGGCGCTCGTCGATGGGGAAACCGGGGACGTCTTATCGATCGAGCTTCAGGATGACGAAAACGATCTGCCGCCGTCTCCGGATCAAGAGAAATAAATCCGCATGTCTCCGTCCCTTCTCGAGCATCCCAAGGCTCTGATGAATCAGCTTCGCCGGCTGGCGATTGAGGCGGGCGAGGTCACACTCGAATATTTTGAGGAAACCGGGTTTGTCGGCGCGGATTCGAAGGCCGACGGCTCCCCGGTCACGATCGCCGACCAGAAGGCCGAAGCGCGGATTGTTACCGGGCTCCGGGATATTCTGCCTGACGTGCCCATGATCGGCGAAGAGTCCGTTGCGGACGGCGTTATCCCGAGCCTCGAGGGGCATCGGCATTTCTGGCTGGTTGATCCGCTCGACGGGACGAAAGAGTTTATTTCGGGAAGCGGCGAGTATACGGTCAATATTGCTCTGATCGAGGACGGTCGCCCGAAAATCGGAATTGTCTATGCTCCGGCGCGCGGCGAGCTATATGGTGCTTGCGGCGAAGGCACGGCTTTCCGCTGGCTTGAGGAGACCGGCACAGAGAAGGAGATCCGGTGCCGTGTCGTTCCGGCGGGCGGCTGGACGGTGATTTCGTCCCGCTCTCACGGCTCCGGCACGCGGCTTGAGGCTTATCTTTCGCAATTCAAGGTGAACAAGGTTGTGCGGCGGGGCAGTTCCCTGAAAATCTGTGCGATCGCGGCCGGCAAAGCCGATCTCTATCCGCGTTTCGGGTCGACCTGCGAATGGGATACGGCTGCCGGGCATGCGGTCGTCAACGCGGCGGGCGGACATATCTGTACGTTCGCAGGGACGGAATTGACATATGGCGGCGGCGGGCGAAAATTTCTCAATGATGAGTTTGTCTGTCTCGCCGATTTGCGGGACCTTCCTCCAGCACTGGAGGATGAGGGCAAATAACCTGAACTATGGATAAGAATAAGTTACAAAACCAACGCCATCCTCTAAATTCGCCGGGATGACGGATTGGATTTGTTTTTCTGTCGGGAAATAAAAAATCACAGTTTATTCATCTGTTTGAGGAACCGGGCAGTCTTGTTCCAATGTTTTCAGGAACTCAGGAGCGACGAAGCCGCTCTTGTCATCCGGGATGCTGTCTTCCTTGCCTGCGCGGCGCATCTGGTTCTCGATATTGGTCCAGACGGCCTCCCAGTAAACCGGGCTTTGCGGGTTCAGGAACATGCCCTGT
>JANQFU010000089.1 GCA_028277665.1 Alphaproteobacteria bacterium
CTTCGCCAATAAAAAAATAGGAGAGCACACCCGTTGTGGCTTTGACACCCTTCTCCGCTAGAAAACGTTCCGAAAGCGCCGCCAGCGTGATATCCGGCTGTCAATTTCGTCATTGCGAGCCCGCGGAGCGGGCGCGGCAATCCAGAAATTTGGCCAGAAAATGCTCCCATGGCTGGCTCAGCGGCTGGATTGCCACGTCGGCGTTGCCTCCTCGCAATGACGGAAAAGAAGACCTTTCACGAAATTGAGGGGTGGCAAGAGGATCTACATATTCTCACGCGATTCCCCTACTGTTTCCGGAGATCATCGGTCCGAGCGGCCCGCCGCCGAGCAAATGGATGTGGAAGTGGGGGACTTCCTGCCCGCCGCCGGCGCCGGTATTGGCAATTGTTCGAAATCCGGCGTCTTCAATACCGAGATCCGCCGCGATTTTTGTCGCCGCCTTGTAAAACCCGGCGATTTCATCCGCCGAGGCCTGCCGTGCGAAATCGCACAGATCGACATACGCCCCTTTCGGGATCACGAGGACATGCACCGGCGCCTTGGGCGCGATGTCGTGAAAGGCGAGGGCATATTCGTCTTCATATACCTTGTTACAGGGGATCTCCCCGCGCAGAATTTTGGCAAAGATATTGTTCTTGTCATAGGATTTCGCTGTCATGTCATGATCTCCTGTTCCGTTTTTCCTCATGGCCGCTGACACCTGTGCGGCGGGCGAGTTCGGCCTCGACGTCCCCGGGGCAGATGTCGAGATGTGCGAGCAGCACCCACAGGTGAAACATCACGTCCGCCGCCTCGGAAGTCGCGGCCTGTTTATTTTCGCCGCGGGCGGCCTCGCAGATGAGTTCGGCGACCTCCTCGGCGAGTTTGCCGCTCATCTTGTCGACGCCTTTTGCATACAGCGAGGCCACATAGGATTCCGAGGGATCGGCATCCTTCCGGGCCTCCAGCGTCTTGTATAATTCTTTTAAAACATCGCTCATGGCGGAAATCATACCCGCCGTCTTTCCCTCTGACAAGAATCAACGCAGGGCAGGAAACAACAGAATCCTTTTGTCATCGGCGGCAGGTCTTTTATAATGCGCGGAGGTCGTGACAAAAGGAGCGCATATGCCCGAGCGAAACCGCAGAGCCGAACAAGGAAAAATCGCCGTTATCTTCGGCGGGACGGGGTTTGTCGGGACGCAGATCGTCCAGAGCCTCGCGCAGGCGGGCCTGCGGATCAAGATCGCGACCCGTTATCCGGCCAAAGCCTACGGCCTGCGCCCCTGCGGCGACCCGGGGCAGATCGCGCCCGTCTTTTGCGATGGATCGGAGGACAGCATCCGGAACGTCCTCTCCGGCGCGGATTATGCCGTGAACTGCACGGGGATTCTCTTTGAGCGCCGCAAAGGCGACTTCGCCCGTGTGCATACCGATATTCCCCAAAGAATCGCCCGCGCCTGCAACTGCGGGCACGTCTCCCGCTTCGTCCACATATCGGCGCTCGGCGCGGATAAAGCCGCTTCCCGCTATGCCCGCACGAAAAGAGAAGGAGAGCGCGCCGTCCGCGCCGAATTCCCGGACGCGACGATCCTGCGCCCGAGCCTTATTTTCGGCCCTGACGATTCGTTCTTCAACCGCTTCGCCGAACTTGCGCGTTATCTCCCGGCCCTGCCGTTGATCGGCGGTGGACATACAAAATTCCAGCCGGTCTATGTCGGCGACGTAGCCGCGGCCGTTACGTCCGCCTTGACGGTCGCCGGGACATATGACGATTCCGATCCCCGCGGCCGGACGTTTGAGCTTGGCGGCCCGGAAATCTGTACGTTCAGGGACCTTTTCGAGCGGATGGCTCTTTATACGCAACGTCCGCGTCCGCTCCTCCCGATTCCATGGGCTCTTGCCGCGATTCAGGCCCGCTTTCTGAGCCTGCTTCCTGAGCCGCTCTTGACGCGGGATCAGGTCGAGACCCTGAAAACCGATAATATTGTCGGACGGAACGCCCTGACCCTGCGCTCGCTCGGGATTGATCCCACAGCCATGAATGTGATTTTGTCCGGCTATCTGGACCGCTTTCATCCGCCGGAAATGCGCGCGGCGGATTTTCAGGCTGGAAACGTGGTTCCAAAAAATGCTATGACCTCTTCGGCGGGAACACTGTAAACACACCGGAAACGATCCATATGATAAAGATGACGTCTTTGAAACTCCTCGTCCTGTCGCTTGTTGTTGCCGCGCTGCTTCCGTTCGTCCGGATCGCGCCGGTGAATGCCGCCGCGCTTGCGCATCCGTATTCGATCGCCGTCGTCGTCAATGATGAAGCCGTGACCGAGGCCGATGTGTGGGAACGCCTGAAACTCATGCTCGTTTCCTCCGGCCTTTCGGAGAAGGACGATATTGCAAAAGATATGCGCCCGCAGGTTCTCTCCATGTTGATCGACGAGACCCTGAAGCTTCAGGAGGCAAAAAATCTCGGCCTCGATGTCTCTGAAGATGACGTCAAACAGGGATTCGAGCAACTGGCGAAACAAAATAACATGTCCGCCGAAGAGTTTACCGCGCTTTTGAAAAAGCAGAATATTCCGGTCTCGACGCTCCACGACCAGATCCGGGCGCAAATCGCCTGGAGCAAGGTTGTACAGGAGCGGATCCGTCCGCAAATCCGGGTTACGGACGCCGATGTCGAGATGCGGTTTGAGCGTCTGCGCCGCCATGTCGGCAAAACGGAATACGAGCTCTATGAAATCTTCCTGCCTGTGGATACGCCGAAACAGGACCCGGAAGCCAAACAACTCGCAAACCGCCTCGTCGATCAGATCCGCCGGGGCGAGGCGCCGTTCACACAGGTTGCGCACCAGTTTTCTCAGTCCGCCGCCGCCGCGAATGGCGGGCGGGTCGGCTGGATCGCAGAAGGCAGTCTCGATCCTGAAATCGACGAGGCCCTCCGGCAAATGAAAACAGGCGAGCTCAGCGCCCCGGTCCGGGATTCGACCGGGTATCATGTTCTTTATCTGCGCAACAAACGGACCCTGACGGAAGAAACGCTCCCCGAAGAACAGGCCGTCCGGAACGAAATCGGCATGGAGCGCATGGAGCGCATGGCCCGGCGCTATCTTCTCGATCTCAAGGCGGATGCCTATATTGACCGCCGGTCCTGAGGATATCCGCACGGCGATAGACGGTTTGCCGCCGCTTCGGGAGGTCATTGCCACGGCCGGTCTCCGTGCCGAGAAAGCGCTCGGGCAGAATTTTCTCCTCGACCTGAACCTGACGGATAAGATCGTCCTTGCTGCGCGGATCACCCCGCAGGACCATGTTTTCGAAATCGGGCCCGGCCCCGGCGGCATGACCCGCGCGATCTTGAAACAGGCTCCGGCTGCTTTCCATGCGATCGAGTTAGACCCGCGCGCCGAAGCCGCGCTCAAACCGCTCGAAAAAATCGTGCGGGCGTGTAACGGTCCGGATTTTTACCTGCATCAGGCCGATGCGCTGACCTGCGATCTTTGCGCGCTCGCGCCGAAGCCGCGCAAAATTATCGCCAATCTGCCCTATAACATCGCGACGCCGTTGTTGATCGGCTGGCTCCGGCAAATTCGGGCCGATGCGGACGCCTTTTCCGGCATGACCCTGATGTTCCAGAAAGAGGTTGCGGACCGTATTCTTGCCGTCCCCGGAGAGAAAGCCTATGGACGTTTGAGCGTCATCGCACAATGGCTGTGCGATATCTCGCGGGTGACGACCTTGCCGCCCGCCGCGTTTACGCCGCCGCCGAAAATCCTCTCCAGCGTCCTGCATTTTCGCCCGCACGGGGTTGTTGATCCGGAAGCTCCGGCTTTTGAAACCGTTGAAAAAATTACGGCCGCGGCTTTCGGCCAACGCCGGAAAATGCTGCGCGGCAGCCTGAAATCTTTGGGAACGGATATCCTGACGGAATGCAATATCGACCCGACGCTTCGTGCCGAGGATCTCCCCGTCTGCGCGTATATCACAATGGCCCGGAGAATGGAAACTATCTTGCCCCACCCATAAACATGGCCTGTCCGGTCGATCCGATTTCCCCAAGTTGCAGGAGTGTCGAATTGGTCCCCTGACGCACGGTCATTTCCATTTCCGAGGCTGATGATCCTCCCGCCTCATTCATGGTCGGTACGCCAGATCCAAGCCAGCGCAGAATCTGGTTCGGAATTTCATCTGTCAGCTTGAAAGACGCTGTCAGCAGCATGTAAACAATAACGGCATACATAATTGTAAACACGAACTGATCGACCTGATCCCGGAAATTGGACCAGGTTTCATCATCCAGAGATTGCTCTGCCCTGTCAAATCCGGCAAGGTTCGTAACAACAAGGTCAAAAATATCGTTCAGAATATCAACCATCGTACTACTGAAAATAACCCCGAGAAGAAAACCAACAACGATTAAGACCGGCCGAAGAAAAATTTCAAACATCAGAAAATAGCCATTCATCGCCTTTTCGCCCGGGAGGCCTTCCGAGTCGATTCGCAGGTGCGCAAGCGCCCAGAGCGGAATCCCGACCATGGCCTCAAAAACGCATTTGATCCAGGACAGAAGCGCAAACAGAAAATAGATAAAAGGCAGGATTGGCAAAACGTAATATAGCATGAACCCGGCCAAAAGACCGACGAGCCCGAATGTTGAAAAAACGGAAGACATTTTTTGCCCGATCTGGGGAAGCATTTCGTCTTGATTTCCGAGGAAATTCATCCCCATAGCCAAACCCGTCATCATGAAATTCCGGATGGAGCTTTCTATGAGCGCCCGGCCGATCGCCGTTATTTGTGCCAGAGGATGCACGTTTTCATTATCGCGCATACTGTAGAGGCCGGATGTCCCAAGGAAAAAATCTATGACCTGCAAAAAGAAATCCGGGGACGGTGTGCTCCCGACCTGTTGGGAAAGGTCGATCGTCACGTCCCCGGTATCGGGAGTCGTCGTTGTCGGGTTGACGATCTCGGCTGTCCCCGCTTCCCAGAGCCGGTAGGCTTTATAGGACGCATCGAAAATCTGTTGATTGGCATGGTCTCCCATCTCGATCGGCGCGCCGTTTCCAAGGACAGGAGAAAATCTGTCTCCGCCGCCGACAGATTCATCCTGGCGCTCCTTTTCGGCTGCGACTTTTTCCATGCTTTCAGGGTACAGGGTCGGGACCGGAACATTGAAAATTGTTTTAACGAGATCGCCGTTCATCTGCGCAAATCGATGGTATATTAATGAAAGTCCGACCCATCCGTATTTCAACGTGGCTTCGTCTACGGAAAAATCGGCTTCTGTTCTGGCGTCCTCGACAGACGTTGTCATCATTCTGAGCAACTGGTCATTGAACCAGCCTGCAGCTTCCATACGCGAGTCGGCGTCGGGTAAAACCGGCGGAGGAGGGCGGGTTGAGACAACAGAACGGGCAATTTCCGATCCCCACAATGAAAAATTATCATCCCGCCACATTTCCTGAATCAAGACATACCAGGCGCTCTGAACCGACCGGACAATATAGGATCCGGTGTGTTCACCGTTAACCACCGAATCTCCCCCATTGACAAGGGTCAGTTCTCCGCAGACCGGCTTGACCAGCCCTTTGTAATCCGAATATTGCGTCGGGTTATATTCTCCGAACCGGATCACGATATTTCCGTTTTCAGAAAATTCAATTGCCTCCGTATAATCGGTCTGGGTGTCGCCGCCCGGTTCGGGGCCGGTGACAGCATCGTTTGCCGGAAATTTGTATAAATACCGGGCTGTGTCTGCCGGATTATTTAAAACGGAATCGATCGGGCCGCTTTTAATGATGTAAGGCTGAATGTAAGCGTTATTGTCTGCAAGCCGCGCCGCATATTTGCAGGCATGAGCAATTTGCATGAATTGAAGAAGAACATGCTGTTTCGGTGTGCCGGGCATCGCCAGCAAAGAGCCCTGATCCCCAAGATAGCCCGACGCTTCTTCGCCCATTCTTTCGTTGTAATAAAGATACGCGTTTGTCGCCAAAGCCGAGCCGAAACGGGCCGCCTGCATAACGGCGAGTTGCCCGAAACTCAATCCGTCGACGGTCGGCATGATAATCAGCAAAAACAGTACGCAGCGGAACGGAACCCATGTCTTGTTAAAACGTTTGCCGAAGGGTGTTCCGTGAACGGCGGTCTCGGCCGCGACCGTTGCCACAAAGTACAGGAAAATCATGAGTCCGATTCCGGCAACAGCGTAAGAATAGAACTCAAGCAATGCATGCAAACCTAAATGTATCGGCCACGGATACGACCCCGGCGGCGCATAGGCGGGCTCCAGCTCCTCTCGTGCCGAACAGGGGATTCCCTGCGCGACGCAGGAATCGAATGAAAACGGTTCCGGGATTCCAAAGATAGAATCAAGAAGAATATGCGCCAGATCGTAAGTCGGGTTGGCCGTAACGAAAAGATTTTCCGACGCACCGTAGGCGGAAGCAAAAACCGGCATGGATAACACAGCGACGATAAACAGCAGAAACTGAACGGCCAGAACAATTAACCCGGCAACGATCGTGTAAAAAATCAGAATCTGATCGATATGTTTTTTATCATAAACGAGGTTGGCTCCGGCTTCGGCAATGACATGCCGGATACCGTAGTGCCCGTAAGATCCCGGCTGAAGATAGGGATGGTTGCGCGGCAGGAGTCCTGCCGTCTGAAAAACCCAGGCAATGAACACGGCCAGACGTCCGAACGTATTCGTCAGAAGCCCCGAGATACGAGGCAGAAAGCCGGGTAAAAGAACGTAACGGATCGCTTTGCTCCGGAAGCTTTGACTCTTCTTGCCGGAGTGCTCTTTATCAATATCTGCCTCTTTTTCCCGTGTCTGTACCATAAACCCATCTTTTCAATGCATCATGCACCGCTTGCGGCCTGGTCTGTATTCGCTTTCTTCATTGCCTGAACACCACTGATCACGCCTTTTCCGGCCCCTGATAGCTGTGCACTCACAGACGCGCCGCCAATCGCGACCGTTCGCATCAGGCTCTGGGTTTGATCGCCGGCCTGATCCTCAAATGTTTTGACACTGCTCCCAATCCAGCGCAGCAGATTGTTGGGAATCAAAGTCACCATTTTGAAGGAAGAATTCCCGATAATATAGACAACGATTGTATACATAACCGTGAAGAAAAATTCGTCGATCGGACCCCGGAAAAATTCCATGTCTGTCATGTCCGGCTCTTCTTTCTGCGCTTCAACATCAAATCCCGCAAGATTTTCGATCATCAGATCAAACGTCATATGGAGGATATCGACCATGGCCGCAAAAATCAGAATGCTGCCAAGCATCCCGAAAACAATTAAAATGGGACGCAAAAAGATGTCGAGTATCAGGTAATAACCCGACGCCGCGGCCTCGCCGGGAAGACCTTCTCCATCAATTCGTAGATGTGCCAACGCCCAGAGCGGGACCCCGACCATGGCCTCGAAAATCGTCTTGACCCATCCCGCGAAAGCAAAGAAGAAAAAGATAAACGGCAGAAACGGGATAACGTAAAACAGGGCAAACCCGGCAGCCAGACCGATGGTTGATACAGTCATCAGAAAATTTGCGGCAGAGAAAAGCGCGTCTCCCATTGCCGATCCGGTCAAGGCCGCAATCACCGACCAGGAAAACGTCCGGATAGATCCTTCAACCAGCCCCCGCCCGACGCTGGCCAGCTGCGCGAGCGGATGTACGTCATTGTTTTTGCGCATCGTAAACAGCCCGCTCGTCCCGAGAATATAATTGATGGTGTCCATAAAAATATTTCCGGTACCACTGACATGAGGCGACGTTACAAGACCGCCGTCCTCTCCTTCAAAAAAGACATAGGCCCTGTTAACGGCTTCATAAATCTCTTTGTCGTTGTTTTCAAATTCGGGCGGGTTTCCCTGAGAACGGCGCCGGTCGAAAGCCTGTGAGCCCGAAGCGTTCTGGTTCTGGGTGCTGGTTTCCCGGGCGATTTCCTCCAGAATAAACGGCCATTTTGAGATTCTGGGCAAATTAAGGATCGATGTCGTTATAGCGCCGTTTTTCGAAGCGATATCATTGTACCAGATGGCCGCACCACCCCAGCCCATCGCAATCAAATCAGAATCGATCGGCGCCGATTCATTTCGCTGAACCTCGATAGCGTCTTCCACAGCCTCGGCAATATAGTAATTCAGGCCGTAAACCGTCCCTTCACCATTCCCGTATACGGATGTGTATTTCCATTTCTGGTCGGGTGGATCAAGACCGGTATCGTTATTTGCGCTGCCCTGAAATTCTTCCTTTGCAAAATATTCTCCATACTCCCCGTAAGATATCCAGCTGCCATCTTCTGTCTCTCCCTGCAATCCTGGATTATGCATATTGCCAAGAAGCAATAACGGAAAGCTCATCGCATACCAGTTCAGCATCTCCATGGATCCCGGCTCGCCCACACTCTGAACCGGCACGACAAGCTCCCCGCAGAGGGGTTTTACATATCCTTTTTCGGAAATATATTTCGTTTTATACTCGCCGGAGCGGATAACGATATCCTGATTGTTTGTAAATTCGAGAAGCTCCTCGACATCGGCAAACTCCCATAACGGACGGCGCGCCGGATCCATGAAAGGATCCCGGACGACATAGACATCGAACGTGTCTGAGAATTCGGCTTCCTTACTTCCCCAAGCTTCCGCCTCCTCTTTTGTCATGTTGGACGGTTTCGCACCCAGACGGGCATATTTGTAGGCTTGATAGCAGGTATGCGAAACAAGCGCGAATTCGACCAGGCGGCCGCCCTCCGGATAGTTCGGCTCGGCAATCAGGGATTCCATCCCCTGTCCGTAGCGGTCGTTTAGTTCCTCGTTGAAAAGGATCCAGCCGTTCGTCGCCATCGCTGAGCCCCATTTGGCGATATGAAGCGTAATATATTGCGCCGGGTTGAGGCCTTCCCCGACAGGAATCAAAAGACCGACGGCGACAACAAGACGAACCGGCGCCCAGACATGGTTGAAACGCTTGCCGAATGGCGTTCCGTCTTTTGCCGTCTCTGCCACAACCGCAATGGCGAAATAGGTAATGATGATAACGGCCACGACGAGAAGCGCCATACTGTACATGGCAAGCAGGCCATGCATCGCATGGTGGTAGGGGAACGGAAAATCCGGGCCGTCCGAATATTCTGCGTCGTTACACGGGATTCCTTGCGCAACACAGGAATCAAACATGCCGTCAATCCCAAATACGCGGTCCATCATGATAAAGGCGAGGTCATGCGTCGGATCGTCGATCACAAACAATCCGTCCCCGAGAGAGAATGTCATGGCATATAAGGGATGGATCATGAATGATCCGACCAGCAACGCAACCTGCATCGCAAGAATAACGAGGCCTGTAACGATAACACCGAAAATGAAAATCTGATCAATATTCTCCAGGCGAAACTGAAGACGTCCGGCAGCCTCGGCCAGAACATGGCGGAGCCCGAATTTCCCAAGATTTTCGATATTCAGGTACGGATGCTCTCCGGGCAGAAGGCGACATCCGCGCAGGACCTGCGCAGTAAAATACGCCGTATGACTAAACCCGGCACCGCCGACCTGCCGGAGGTTGGGAATAATCTCCGGCGTCAGGGCATAGCGTAATATCCGTTTTCTGTCGATTTGCATTCTGTTCTATACCATTTTTTGTTCAAAATTCCGGAGAGGTGAGGTCAGGGCCCGCCTCCGGTACTTCCGGATCCGCCTGTTCCCCCGGAACTCCCGCCGCCTGCATTTCTGGCCTGACCCGACGGCCTGGGAGCGACGATGTCTGCTGCGCCCTGCGCGAGGCTGCCGCTGACACTTCCTCCAAACGATCCCATTTCTTTGACCCCGGACGCGATTTGCCGTCCCACGGTTGCCCCGCCCATCGCCGCATACTGAACCATGCTTTCGGTCGGATCGTCTTTCATATCGCCAAGAGAGGACGCCCCGGTTCCGAGCCAGCGCAGAATCTGGTTCGGAACCTGATCGATCAGTTTGAAACAGGCAATTCCGGCAAGATAGATAATCATGACATACATAATTGTAAAAAAGAGGTCGTCGATCGGACCGCGATCAACAGAAAAACCCTCAACACCCGGAATGATCTCAACGCTCGGATCGGCTTCCTCAAACCCGGTCAGATTGTCAATAACTATATCGAAAATATCGTGAAGAAGTCTGGCTTGCGCGCCGAAAATCACGATAGCGCCGATTAAACCGAAAACCGTCAGTGTCGGACGGATAAAGATCTCCAGAATAAGAAAATAGCCGTTGCTGGCTTGATCTGCGGGCAGGCCTTTCCCGTCGATCCGCATATGCGCCAATGCCCAGAGCGGCACGCCGACCATCGCTTCCAGAAGCGTTTTGATCCATGCGCCGACCGCAAAATAAAAATAAATAAACGGCAGAAACGGAAGAACGTAATAAAGGATGAGACCGGCCACAAGCGTGATTGTCGCTATAGAAAAAACGGCCCCGCTCAACGCGTCGAAAATTGGTCCGGCCTTGTTCTGCCCGACCGCTCCAAGAAACCCGCCCATCGCGGCAAACCCGGCCGTGTAAAGCAGATTCTGGAGCGTCGAGTCGATTAAGGCGCGGCCGAGACCGACAAGCTGGGCCATCGGATGAACGGCCCGGGCGTCATTTTCGCGAAGATCGAACAAGCCCTCGGCGCCGAAAACAGCCAGAATGCCGTTAATAAACGAGTTATCGGACGGCGTCATTTTGCTGTCGGCCAGATTGGTTCCGTCCGTCAGCCAGTACATATAAACGGCGTTCAGTCCGATCGCGATATTCTTTTCGTCGGAAGCCAGATTGGAGGGCTCGTTATTCCCCATCCGGAGACTGAACATGTCGCTTTGAGGAATATTTGCATTTTCCCTCTGTTTCTGTTCGGAAACCTGCTGCATGACATCGGGGTACTGAACAAGAGAGGGGATATACTGTACCGCTGCAAAAAAAGATCCGTTCAATTCTGCAATCCGGTTATACCAGATTCCGGCTCCGCCCCATCCGTATTTGAGAATTTCCTCGTTCAGGGCGAAACGCTCGTCCCCGCTGATTTTTTCCCATCCCGCCGCAAGCTCGCTCTCCAGGACGGCTTGCTGGTTGTTGACAAAGTCCTGACGCCATTCGTTGGGGGGCAATTCCTTGCAATCCCCCGGCAACCCGGTAATGTCGCAAGGTTGCGGATCACCGGTGATATATTTGGCGCCGACCCGCTCCGCAAATTTGACGTTATCCGGATTCATCCACACCGACAGGATATAGTGGAAATAAGCCTCCTGCATCTCGAATCCGCCGATATCTTCCGAGACACTTGTGACCCGGATCGAAACATCCCCGCAGAAAGATTTAACATATCCTGTTTCCGCGTTAAACTGGTCTTTATCTTTCTGTCCGAAACGAATCAGGACATTTCCGCCATCGTAATATTCGACGGCATCTTTGAAAGAATACCCTGCTGAAACCTCTACGGCTTCCCCTCCCTCTTTGACAAGGTAGGGTTTGATTGGTGATTCAGACTCGTTCTCAAAGCGCTCCTGCTTGTAAAGCTGTTCACAGCTTCGGATCAAAGACATATATGCAACAATGGGCGAAACATCCGGCGCGTTCGGAAAAGCGAGCAATTTCGTTGCATCCTCACCTGTCGGATTTGAAACGGGTAGATAGGAATCAAGGGTTTCGTTAAAAGAAATCCAGGCGTTTGTTGCCAGCGACGACCCGTATTTTCCGGCATAAAGAGTAATGTACTGCCCCGTATTCATGCCGTAGCCGAGCGGGATCAGCAACCCGACGGCCATAACAAGACGCAGCGGTGCCCAGACATGATCAAAGCGTTGACCGAAAGGCGTTCCGCTCGTGGCCGTTTCCCCGACAATCACAAAAATATAATAAAGGAAGACAACGAGCGCGACGACAAGGATAGCCGTCGAGTACAACTCGAACATCGCCTGAAGTCCGGCATTAAATGGCGGAGGAGACGACGGGTCGAACTGGGACTCAAACAGGCCCGGAATACCGAACACCTTGTCCAGCATCATGAATGCGATATCTTCTTCAGGATCCGGCGTCGAGAGAAAACTCGTCACAAAAGCATGTGCCGGCCTGAAAATCAGGGAAAACATACACGCGGCAAACTGCATAATCAAAAGAACGAAACCGATCAGTGACGCAGAAAAAATGACAATCTGGTCGGTATTTTCTTTTTTGAAAACGATCCGGTTTGCAGCTTCAGCAAGAACATGCCGGATGCCGTAGCGCCCAATGTGCGCACGCTGGCAATACGGATGGGATGCGGGTAAAAGCCCTGTCTGGCAATAAAGCATGGCGATCAGGTAGGCCAGAGATCCGAAACCCGAGCCGAACAACGTCTTCAGCCGCGGAAAAATCCCCGGCAGAGCAACATATCGAATCACATCTTTTGGCTCAATATTTACGTTGATGGTCACACTTTTTGCTCACACACCTGTTTTTGAAGAACCTCCATACCCACCAATCCACTTTCATTATAGATAAAATTTTATGTAATTTTTATTAAAGCATGAGCTTTTTCCTGAAAATTTAGCATTTTCCTGATCAATTCGCTAATTCTACTTTCCATGAGCGACCCGCCCGGACGCTCCAAAGGCGCGCCCCGACAACTCTCTAATATTCTACCCGAATCCGGTATGACGGGCAATTTTCTTAAAAATTTCAAAGATTCGGAGAAGATTAAGGTCCTGGACCCTAAGACGGGCGCCAGAGAACGGCCGCAAAGAAGGCGTCCGTTCCATGATCTCGGGGCGTCAGGCGCATGTACGGGCCGGAACACGGCACAGGCAAACCTTCCGGCCAGGCTTCGGCAAGGGGTAAAACCCTGAAGTCGCGTCCCGCTTCCCGGGATAAAAACGCATCGATCTGATCCTCGTTTTCTTCCCGGAACAGGGAACAGGTTGCATAAACGAGGCGTCCGCCCGGTTTGACCGTATGGGCGACCCGGTCGAGGATATCTCCCTGTATCCCGCATAATTCCTCCAGGGACGGCCCGAATTGCCGCCAGCGGAGATCCGGATTTCGCCGCCATGTTCCAGACCCGGAACACGGGACGTCCGTTAGCACAATATCGAATGTTTTTTTCTGGCGCCGGAGCCATTTACGGTGCCTGGGATCCGACGGCGGACGCACTTCAATCACGTCGTGTGCGCCGGCCCGCCGGAAGCGGGGACGCGCTTTCTCAAGCCGCCGGGCGTTCTCGTCCATGGCAACAATCCGGCCCTTGTTTCCCATTGCTCCGGCAAGGGCGAGCGTTTTTCCGCCCGCCCCGGCACAAAAATCAAGAACCTGCATCCCGGGACGGGCGTCACAGGCCATCGCGATCATCTGGGATCCTTCATCCTGTATTTCGATCCAGCCTTTCCGGAACGGTTTTGTCTGACTGAGAAAAGTTTTTGGCGGAAGACGTAATCCCCACGGAGACCAGGGAGTTGGCGAAGAAGAAATGGATTCTTTTTCAAACGCAGCCATGACAGCCTCGCGTGTCCCTGACAACAGGTTCACCCGGACATCAAGAGGCGCAGGCGCCTGAAAAGCCGCCATCTGATCCTCAAACGTCCTGTTTTCAAAAACGGCGTGGAGGCGCGCGGCATGTTCTCCCGGGCATTCCGCCCGGATGTCTGCCGGCATCTCCGAATGATTGAGCGCCTGTTCATCGGCACGGGAAAGCCATTCTCTCTCTGCGTCGTTCAATGGCGCCGGATGATATTTCCCGCCATCGCATAACTCTGAAAGCCGGGATAAAGAGAGATTTTCTCCGAGAAGCATCCAGAACAGGACCGGCATACGACGGCCTTTGTCGTTCTCACCGGCCGCCGGAATCCCGGCCCGCTCCATCCACCAGTTTAAACGCGCCCGGGCCCTCATGATATTGTAGGTCCGGCGCGCAATATCCGCACGGTCCTTGGAGCCGATAAATCTGCGCTCACGAAAGAAATCACCCATCGCCCCGTCCATCGGGACGCGGGCGCAGGCAATGCGTTCCAGAAGGGTTTGTGTCGTCCTGATTCGTGCTGCAGGCGTCATTATTGGCCTCTCCATTTCTTCTGCATATCCGAAAACACAATAGGAGCATAATCCCTGGGAATGCAAAAATTTCCTGTATACGCGGAAAACAATCGTGAATATCCAAAGAGCCGGCGTATATAAACCTTGAAATTCATAAAAGAATCAGATACTTTCTTTTCCGTCAAATACTTGTTTTTAACAGATTTCTAATTTTTCGTAATTATTTTAATGCATAACCTGCGGCAATACAGGCTTTTTCCGGGAACGCTGGCTTTTTTAGCCGGGGCGCTTTTTCTTGTGTCCGGAACGGTCGCATTCGCACAGACGTCCCGCGTCTATTTCGCCGGATATATCGGATTGAACACCATCCCGAACCAAAGCTACAGAACGCGAAATCAGGACGGCGACCTCAGCTTCGACAACGCGCCTTCCTTTGGGGGCGCTCTCGGGTTGCGTTTGACACAACAACTCCGGATCGAGACGGAGCTCTCTTACAAGAAGCATGATGCCAATACACTGACGATCGGCGGAACCGACAAAGTCGGTGGCAGCCTGGAAACCTGGGCGGCGATGCTGAACGGATATTACGATTTTGATATCGACTGGCGGGGTCTGCAGCCGTTCGTAACCGCCGGGGTCGGAATCATGCAGCACACGGCAGATATTCTTATGCCGAGCGGAACCCACACTTATAAATCCGGGGAGTCCTACAATATCGGCTGGCAGGCCGGAGGGGGGCTGAAATACAGAGTCGACGAGAAAATGGCCCTGACAGGATCCTACCGCTATTCCGGGTCGACGGAGATCGGGTTCGATCAGGTTGATCTCGATTATTCCAACCATGAAATCCGGTTTGGCGTTCAGTACGATTTCCTGCCGTAATCCGCTTCCGTCCGGTTCAAGTTTCGCGAAACTATCTCTTTTTCCCGTCCGCAAAAGGATTTTTGCTGGTCCGCAGCAAGAGGCGAACCGGGACACCGGGCAAATCAAAATCCTCACGCAGCCCGTTTATCAGATATCTTTTGTAACTGTCCGCGAGCGCGTCCGGCTGCCCGCACCAGAGCGCGAAAGTCGGCGGGCGTGTATTGATCTGCGCCATATAACGCAGCTTGTTCGGCCGCCCGGACGCCATCGGCGGCGGATGGGCGCTTGCCATATCCCGCAGCCAGCGGTTCAGACGCGCCGTCGGCACGCGCCGTTGCCAGACATCATAAACGGACAAAGCCTGATCGAGCAGACGTCCGATATTCTTGCCGTTCAGCGCCGAGACCGTCACAAACGGCAAATCCCTGATCTGCGCCAGAGAGATCGACATACGGTCTTTCAGCGCCTCCAGCGCATCGCCCCGGTCCCGGACGGCATCCCATTTGTTCACGGCGACGACAAGCGCCCGGCCTTCTTCGATCACATGCCGGGCAATCTGGAGATCCTGCTTTTCGAACATCGCCTGTCCGTCAAGAACGAGAATAACAATCTGCGCAAGGCGGATCGCGCGGAGCGTATCTTCCGCCGCCATTTTCTCAAGCTTTTGCTCGATCTTCGCCTTGCGGCGGAGCCCCGCCGTATCAACCAGTTTGAAACGGCGCCCCGCATATTCCCAATCCACGGCAATCGCGTCCCGGGTGATCCCGGCCTCCGGTCCCGTCATCACGCGCTGATCGTTGACTATCGCGTTCAAGAGCGTGGATTTGCCGACATTCGGGCGGCCGACAATCGCGATTTTGACGGGTTTCTCCGGATCGTCCTGCGCCTCCGCCGCCTGTGACGGAGAGAGATGCGCCGCAAAGTCAAACTCTTCGTCGCCCTCGATCTCTTCCAGATCGAAGTCCGCCGCGCCGGCCTCTTCTTCGCCGTTGGAAAATTTTCCGGCCTCTTCTCCTTCTTCTGCCGCCTTCGGAAAATAAGGGATAAGCGCGTTGTAGAGATCTTCCATTCCTACGCCGTGCGCGGACGAGAGCGCCACAGGATCACCGAGACCGAGCGACCAGGCCTCCGCGATGCCGGCATTTGCGGCCGCATCGGACTCGCATTTGTTGACGATCAGGATAACCGGTTTTTTCTGCCGCCGGAGCCAGTCGGCAAAATGCGCATCCATCGGCGTGAGGCCGCTGCGCCCGTCCACGACAAACAGAATCAGATCGGCATGCGCAAGCGCGAGTTCCGTCTGGCGGCGCATCCGGCTTTCTATGGATTCATCGAAGCTTTCCTCAAGTCCTGCCGTGTCGATCAGGCGTAACGGCTGGTCGAATATGGCGCCCTCGGCTTCGCGCCAGTCGCGGGTAACGCCGGGCGTGTCATCGACAATCGCCAGCCGCTTTCCGGCCAGACGATTAAACAACGTCGACTTGCCGACATTCGGACGGCCGACAATCGCAACACGCAGGGGGGAGATCATAACGGATCAAACCCGCAGCGGCATGACGAGATACAAAGCGGACAGATCGGACGTATCCTGAAGGATCGCGGATTTTCCGGGATCGCCGAGCAGGATCTGGCAGCCGTCGCCCTCAATCTGGGACGTCACGTCCAGAAGATAGCGCGCGTTAAAGCGCATTTCCATTTCGGCATTGCTGACGATTTCGAGTTCTTCCGTCGCGCTGCCTGATTCCGGCGAGTTCGCGGAGACGATCATCGTCCGGCCCTGCATCGTAATCTGAACCGCGCGGGATTTTCCGTCGGAGATCGTCGAAACCCGGTCGATTGCGCCGGAAAAAGCTTGCGGATCGACCTCGACAACTTTGTCGTTGTCCTTGGGAATGACGTTCTCGTAGTTCGGGAACGTCCCGTCGATCAGTTTCGAGGTCAGCACGACATGGTCGAACGAGAAACGGATCTTGCCTTCAGACAGGCTGACCTGGACCGTGTCGGCGGCTTCGTCAATGAGCTTGCGCAACTCCGTGACGGCTTTACGCGGGGCGATCACGCCCGGCATGCCTTCGGCCCCTTCGGGCAACGGCATCTGGAATCGCGCCAGACGGTGCCCGTCCGTCGCAACGGCGCGCAAAACCTCGACGCCGTCGCTTTCGGTCGCATGCAGATAAATGCCGTTCAGGTAGAAGCGGGTCTCTTCGGTCGACATCGCAAACCGCGTCCGGTCGATCAGCGCCCGCAATTCGGCCGCCGGAAGCGCGAAGGTAACCGGCAACTCGCCGCTCCCGATCTCCGGAAAATCGGAGACGGGCAGACAGCTCAACCGGAACTCGGAGCGCCCGGCCTTGATGGTCATGGACGTTCCGGCAGCATCCAGCTCCACTTCGATTTGAGACCCATCGGGGAGCTTGCGCACGATATCGTGAAACGTGTGAACCGGAACAGTTGTCGCGCCGTTTGCGCCGACGCTCGCGGAAACGGACTCGTTGATCTCGAGATCCATATCCGTCGCGGCCAGACTGAGCGCGCCCTTTTCCGCTTTCAGCATGACGTTGGAGAGGATCGGAATCGTGTTCCGCTTCTCCACCACGCTTTGCACATGCCCGAGGGACCGCAGTAAATTTGATCGATCAATTGTAAATTTCATCCGAAAAATTCCTGTTATTCTTGTCCGTTCATGAACCGGCGCCCCGGCCTGCTGACGCATTTATAAGCCACTACAGCACATAATCAAGACTGGCAATATAGCACAGCCGCCGCAAACGCCAAATGTTTTGCGCGGTTTTTCTTAAGGAAACCCACAAAATCCGGAAAGAAAACAGCAAAAACTGGAGATCTACCCCGTCTCCGTCCGGGCGCTCAGGAAAATCTGAACCTCCTCGTATCCGCCCCGGATCGCGGAGAGGAGAGAAAGTTTTTCTTTCTCGGGCGCCTGATATCCCGTCTCCGCCTCGTAGCAGAGCCCGGAGAGCCGCGCCGCGCCGAGATTGGCCGCCGCGCCCTTGAATTTATGCGCCGCCGCGCGCCATTCGTCCTGCGCATTGTCGTTACAGGCTTCGGTCAGTTTTTCAAGCGCGAGCACCGCCTGCTCGGAGAACAGGGAAAAAAGCTCGCGCTCAATCTCCGGATCGCCGTCCGTGAAGGTTTCCAGGTGCGCGATGTTAACGGGCCGGTCCTGCGCCGGAGCGTCCGCGACATCCCCAGCCCCTGCCGCTCTGCCGATGAGATCGCCTTCCGCCGGGATCGGCCCCGGAAGCCAGCGCGCAAGCAGACGCGAAAATTTCGCGGGATCGACCGGCTTGCTGATATAATCGTCCATTCCGGCCCGCAGGCATTTCTCCCGGTCCCCGACCATCGCATTTGCCGTCATCGCGATAATCGGGATTCGGTGTTCCGGATCCTCTCCTTCGACTTTCCGGATCCAGCCGGTTGCCTCATACCCGTCCATCTCCGGCATCTGGCAATCCATCAGGACGAGATCGCAGCCCTTCTCTTCAAAGAAATCGAGCGCCTCCTTGCCGTTATCGGCGAGGAAAATATGATGGAACCCGATCTTTGCCAGAAGACGGCGCATCAGGAACTGGTTCGTCGGATGATCTTCGGCGATGAGGATCCGCGCTTGCGTGTCGATTGTTCCCGCCATTTCCGAACGATCCTGATCCGACAGGGATGCCCGGGCGCCAGAATGGTGACGATAGGAAACGCGCCTGACAATCTCATCGATGTCTTCGCGAACTCTCATCGGAATCCGGAACCAGAAGACGGAGCCTTTCTTGATCTCGCTGCGGACACCGATCTCGCCGCCCATCATCTCGACGAGCTGTTTCGAAATCGCGAGACCCAGACCGGTCCCGCCGTAGCTGCGAGTCGTCGTATTGTTCGCCTGCCGGAATTTCCCGAAAATATCCTCAAGCTGGTCCTCGGCAATCCCGATTCCGGTATCCCTGACCTCGATATACAGTTCATTATCGGCATATTTGCAGTATACGTTAACACCGCCTTCGTCGGTAAACTTGATCGCATTCCCGATCAGGTTGCGAAGAATCTGGACAAAGCGGCCCTCGTCGCCTTCGATGAAGCCCGGTAACTCCCCGTCGGTGTCAGAATCAAGGATGATTCCGCGCTTGCTTGCCATGCCGAGGAAAAATTCAATCGTCTCTGAGATCGTGGTCCGGACCGGAAACGGTTCGGATTCAAGCTCCATATTTCCGGCCTCGATTTTCGAGAGATCGAGAATGTCGTTCAAAATCAAAAGAAGGCTTTTTGCCGAATTGCGCAAAACTTCGTTATATTCCCGTTGTTCGCTGTCCAGATCCGTCTCGCCGATCATATCCGACATGCCGATAATCCCGTTCATCGGTGTACGCAGTTCATGACTCATATTGGCCAGAAATTCGGATTTGGCCCGATTGGCGCGGTCCGCGTCTTCAATCGCGCTCATGGCCCGCGTATGCGCCGCCTTGATATCCTCGACATAGCGGCGCATTTGCTCATCCAGCGCCTCTTTTTCCTTATACCGCAAGGCAAGATCGCTCCGCGCGGCCTCAAGCTCGCGCGACCAGCGCCGCAGGGCCTGAATCGTATAAAACCAGATCACACCCAAGACAATGAACGCCAGAACGGTAAATGAGAGCGTATAGGACAGATGCCGAACCAGCATATCGATATGCGCCGCATCAAGCCCATTTTTCAGGGCCGCGTAAACCCGGTATCCGCTCAGTCCGCCGCAAAAAAGGGTCGTGAATGTCACCGCAAGCGACACAGACAGCAATTTACACGGAAAGGATAATTTCCTTGTTCTGGGTTTATCGGCCTGTAGGGCAGGCATGGACATACTCCATCAGTTTGTTTCTGCTGAAGGGCTTGCTGATAAAACCGCGCGCCCCGTTCTGGATGGTCTCGACGACATTTTGCGCCGTATCCTGAGAGCTGAACATGACGACATATGCGCCGGGATCGATCTTCATGAGCCGGACCAAAAGCTCTTTGCCGTCCCGGCCGGGAAGACCGATATCCAGGAGCACCATGTCGGGCCGGTATGAAAGATAAAGGCTGACGGCCTTGCCGGCATCCTGCGCCGTTGCAAGAACGCACTCGCTTTTCAAAGCCAGCCGCACCATCCAGCGCGTCACGGGATCGTCCTCGATCAGAAGGACTTTCGGATCGCCCAGACGCGGCGTTTTATCGAGAGATTCAGGAACCATCCACATCACAGACCTCCGATTTTTTTCTCAAGGGGATAATTGGGGCATTTGCTGATGTATTGCAGCAGTTTCTCCTTCGTAAACGGCTTGCCGACAAACCCTTTCGCCCCGCCGCGCACAGCGCCGACCACGTTCTCGCTTTGCGAATTTCCGCTGAGCATAACGACATAGGCCTCCGGATCGATCGAAAGAATTTTGGCCAGAACGTCATGCCCGTTGACATCCGGCAGATTGATATCCAGAAAAACGATATCCGGCGCTTTCTGCGCAAAACCGACAATCGCCTGATATCCGTCCTCCGCGTAAGAGACAGAGAATTTCGCGCCAAGCGCAGCGCCGATCAGCTTTCGGGAAAACGGGTCGTCCTCGATAACAAGAATCTCCGGGCGCATATGCGCCGCGCGCCGCTTGTAAAGCGTCGTCACCAGATCCGTATTCAGCTTGAGCGCGTGAAACGTTTCGCGCTGATTTTCCTTATCCTGGATTTTGTTCTTCTCGTCTTCGGCCTTGCGCCGCTGAAGCTCGATCCCGAGCTTGGCCTCGGCAAGTTCAATCAGCCCAAGCGCGCTCATCTCCAGATCGTAAAAAGAAAGGAGCCGATCCTGAAGCGTCAGGTCGTAAGCGAAAAACTCGCGGCAGCGCTCCTTGAAACGAGCGAAAATTTCCGGAGACAGACCGGGAGAGAACACGAATAGATCACGATCGTGACAAACATAAACCTTGCCGTTTTCGTCCCCGACCCATTTCCCGATCAATCCGGGCAAAGCTTCGAATTGCGCCTGGTTGAACGTTACGGCTTTGACATGGAGACAGTATCTGTGCTCGTTGAGGCTGTGATTGTTCTTCAGAACGTCAACCAAACGCTCTTCCGTGTGTTCCTTGACCAGCTTCATCCCGTTCTCCTTTCACGGACGCCTCATGATGAACCTTCCTAAGGTTATGGAATTCAAAAACCGTGCCAAGAAATCCGCTCTTTTGATATATGAAGAATCAATGACTTAAAAAAAGACCGCTCCCAATTTGCAAACCCCGTTTGCATTTCGGGAACGGCCGTCTCAAAAGAAGAGAGAAAGACGAATTTTAGCGCACTTTTAAAGCATGCGCCCTTTTTTTGTTACCCCAGCGCAGATCTCTATTATCCGGTTTCATAAAATTTGCAATTTTTTTGAAGTGCGTATAGATTTTTGGCAAATATATTGGAAAACAGAGCAAACAGTATTTACGTTCGGCCAAGCGTGAGAAGCAAA
This sequence comes from Alphaproteobacteria bacterium, assembly GCA_028277665.1. GTDB lineage: Bacteria > Pseudomonadota > Alphaproteobacteria > Micavibrionales > Micavibrionaceae > JANQFU01. The sequence goes on from JANQFU010000089.1 coordinate 21,344, forward strand.
GTGTACAATAACGTACATGAGAGGCGGACAGCGCAAACGAACTTAAGCAAGGAAAGCTTTAAAGGCTGACAAAGGAGAGTCATGCAGAATTTCATTGAAATATTAAGAAACATCTTATCCGGGCAAGGAATTAATTATGAGGACGGGCTGACAGAGGAAGAGCTTGTCGCTGCGGAACAATACTATGGATTTATATTTCCTCCTGATTTGAGAGACATACTCAAAGAGATTTTAATTAAAGACGGCTCTTTTATTAACTGGAAACAAATAGGGAGTGAAAAAATAAAAGGAGCAATGGATTGGCCGTTTGATGGTTTCTGCTTTGATATAAAAAATAATGTTCTCTGGGATGATAAATGGGGAGAGAAGCCTAGTACTCCGCTTCATTTAAGTTGACGTTCGACTAAGTTAATGATTCACTTTCCTTGTTGAGCCAGCAACAATGGGAGAGAGAAATGGCCGGGA
>JANQFU010000008.1 GCA_028277665.1 Alphaproteobacteria bacterium
GCGTAAAATAAGAAAAACGTTTTCTCTGGATCCCGGCTTTCGCCGGGATGACGTTGGTTTATAAGATTTTAAAGTCCTCTTATCCATAGCTGAGGTTAAAATATATAGTTTTGCCTTATATAAGCCATCACGGTCACAGAATAAAGGGCTTGCGCAGGCGCGCGCCAGTTGGCAGAGTGATCGGAGTGATTCTGTAACCTTAACCTTCATCTTCCATAGAAAATACGGTCAGGTTTTATTTCATGAGTAAATCAGGTTCGGACGAGTCCAAAAACACCCTTTACTGTTCCTTCTGCGGCAAGAGCCAGCACGAGGTCCGCAAACTGATCGCGGGGCCGAACGTGTTCATCTGTAATGAATGCGTCGAATTGTGCATGGATATCATCCGCGAGGAGGACAAGAGCCAGATTGTCCGATCCGGCGACCGGGTCCCCACTCCCGCAGAAATCAAATCCGTCCTCGACGATTACGTCATCGGTCAGGAGCGCGCAAAGCGCGTCCTTTCCGTTGCCGTCCACAACCACTATAAACGTCTGGACAACAGCGAACGCGGCGGCGCGGATATCGAGCTTTCAAAATCGAACATCCTTCTCGTCGGGCCGACAGGCTGCGGGAAGACTCTGCTCGCCCAGACACTCGCCCGTATTCTGGACGTGCCGTTCACGATGGCCGATGCGACGACCCTCACCGAAGCCGGTTATGTCGGGGAGGACGTTGAGAACATCGTTCTCAAGCTCCTGCAGAACTGCGATTACAACGTCGAGCGCGCGCAGCGCGGAATCGTCTATATCGATGAAATCGACAAGATCAGCCGGAAATCGGATAATCCCTCCATTACGCGGGACGTCTCCGGCGAGGGCGTACAGCAGGCCCTTTTGAAACTCATGGAAGGCACCGTTGCCAGTGTCCCGCCGCAGGGCGGACGCAAACATCCGCAGCAGGAATTCTTGCAGGTCGATACCAGCAACATCCTGTTTATCTGCGGCGGGGCGTTTGCCGGGATCGAGAAGATTATTTCCGACCGCGGCCGGGGGACGACGATCGGGTTCGGAGCGGATGTCAAAGGTCCGGACGACCGGAAAGCCGGCGAGCTTCTCGTCAATCTGGAGCCGGAAGATCTCCTGAAATTCGGTCTGATCCCCGAATTTATCGGCCGCCTGCCGGTTCTTGCGACTTTGACGGATCTCGACGAAGAGGCCCTTGTCAAAATTCTGACCGAGCCGAAAAACGCGCTTGTGAAGCAATATCAGCGCCTCTTCGACATGGAGGACACACAACTGACCTTCACGCCTGAAGCGCTCAGCGCCATTGCAGAAAAAGCCATTGAACGCAAGACAGGCGCGAGAGGATTACGTTCTATCCTTGAGAACCTGTTGCTGGATACGATGTACACACTCCCGGATCTTGAGGAAATTGGCGAGGTTATGGTCGAAGAGGACACGATCAAAGACAACATTGAGCCGCGCCAGATCAAGGGCAAGAAAAAAGCCAAGAAAAAGGACGATTCCGAATCCGGCGACGAAAGCGAACAGGCCGGTCTTGAATCCGTGAATGCACAGGGATGACCGTCATGCCTCAGGAAAAGCGCCTGCCGGAACCCGGGCAAAAATACAGACTCATCACCCGAAGCGACATGGACGGGCTCATCTGCGCCGTTCTGCTTAAGGAGCTTGACCTGATTGACGAGATCACCTTCGCGCATCCGAAGGATATGCAGGACGGGATCATCGCGGTCACGGACAAGGATATCACGACAAACCTGCCTTATGTACCGGGAGTCTTCCTGGCTTTCGATCACCATGCCAGCGAAATGGAGCGGATCGGCGAATCTACGCCTGGTCGTATAATCGACCCGAAAGCCGCCTCGGCCGCCCGGGTCGTCTATGATTATTTCGGCGGGGCAGAGACTTTCCACGATGTGACCGACGACATGATGATCGCCGTCGACAAGGCGGATTCCGCAGCGTTCAACAGGGAAGAGATTCTGGCGCCGCAAGGATGGGCCCTGCTCAGCTTTATCATGGATGCGCGGACCGGACTCGGGCGCTTCCGGGATTTCAATATCTCGAACTACCAGCTCATGATTCAATTGATCGATTCCTGCCGCGCGCACAAGAACATCAACGATATCCTGAACCTTCCCGATGTGAAGGAACGGGTCGATCTGTATTACGACCATCAACTTAAATCCCGGGAACAAATCGAACGTTGCGCCGAGGTTTACGATAATTTCGTCGTTCTGGATCTTCGCAACGAGGAGACCATCTGGGCCGGGAACCGCTTCGTCATCTATGCGCTTTTCCCGCAATGCAATATTTCCTGCCATGTGCTCTGGGGCAAGAACAAGACGAATACGGTCTTTGCCGTCGGGAAATCCATCCTGAACAGAACGAGCCGGACCGATATCGGCTCCCTGATGCTCGAATATGGCGGCGGCGGACATACAGCCGCCGGAACCTGCCAGATCGACAATCTCGAAGCAGAGACCGTTCTTCAGGCGCTGATCAAACGCATCACGGCAGATGGCTGATTCCACTAAAAATCCTGTCATCATCTGGTTCCGGCGGGATCTGCGTATTGACGATCATCCGGCCCTGTCAGAAGCCTGCGCACGCGGCGCACCGGTTCTTCCCGTCTATATCCATGACGACGACGCCTCTCCCGGTCTTCATTTTCGAACGGGCGCGGCCTCCGGAGTCTGGCTCGCGCATTCCCTTCGTGCATTGAACGATTCGCTTTCTGGCGCGCTTCGTCTCTACCGCGGGGATGCGCGGGAGATTTTGCCCCGCCTTGCCAGAGAGACGGGCGCGCAGGCCGTTTTCTGGTCCCGGCGATATGAGCCGTGGCGAAAGCCTTACGACACGCAGGTCAAATCTGCGTTGCGGGCGGACGGAATTGAGGCTCAAAGTTTCAAAGATTCCCTCCTTTTTGAGCCGTGGGAAAACATGAAGGCGGACGGGACGCCCTACCGGGTTTTTACGCCGTTTTACAAAAAATGCTATCTGGAGCGCGCCGATTTCTTTCCGCCGCCACGCCCCGCCGAAACACTCGATCTGTACGGCGGGGGGCCATCCGACGGCCTTTGCGTTGACGATCTTTCTCTTTTTCCTGCACCGCCCGCGCCGCGATGGGATACCGGGATGATCGGGCGCTGGGATCCGGGAGAGGCCGGCGCGCATGCGCGTCTTTCCCGTGTTCTGGGTGCCGTGCTCCCGGGATATGACGACGGGCGGAATTATCCGGCCAAAGACCTGACCTCACGCCTGTCCCCTCACCTTCACTTCGGGGAGATTTCCTCGCGCAGGCTCTGGGAGTCCTGCGCACGATCTCCGGCGTTCCGGCGGGAGCTGGTCTGGCGCGAATTCTGTTACCATCTGCTTTTCCATTTTCCCGATTTACCGGATGAACCGCTTCAACCCAAATTCTCGGCCTTTCCGTGGGAAGAGAATGGCGCGGTTTTTGTCCGCTGGTGCAAGGGGCAAACGGGCTATCCGATTGTGGATGCCGGAATGCGTCAGCTCTGGGCGAGCGGCTGGATGCATAACCGCGTGCGGATGATTGTGGGCTCTTTTCTGGTCAAGGACCTCCTGATCCCCTGGCAAAAAGGCCGGGCATGGTTCGAGGACACGCTCGTCGATGCGGATCCCGCCAACAACGCCGCCGGATGGCAGTGGATTGCCGGATGCGGCGCGGATGCGGCTCCGTTCTTCCGGATTTTTAACCCCGTCACGCAAGGTCAGAAATTCGACCCGGACGGCGATTACGTCCGGCGCTGGGTGCCGGAGCTTTCCGGCCTTCCGGCCCGTTACATTCATGCTCCGTGGAAGGCCCCTTCTCCACCGCGCGATTATCCGCCGCCGATGGTCGATCATGCCGCCGCCCGCGTCCGGGCCCTGAATGCCTTTGCAAGCATTAAAGGCTAGATGTATAGTCGGCGTATGGTCATGCGCGCATCTCTTCCCCCGTCTCTCAAGCCCGGAGACAAGATCGGTATTCTTGCGACGTCGAGTCATGTCCGGCCGGGGGAGATTGATGCCGGCGCGGCGGCGATCCGCGCATACGGGTTCGAGACCGTCATTCATCCGCAGATTTATCTTCAGGACGGGCAAGCCGCCGGGACGGCGGACGTTAAACTCACCGCCCTCCACGAATTTATCGACGATCCGTCGATCCGGGCAGTCTGGGCCGCACGCGGCGGGAACCGGAGCATCGACCTCCTCCCCGATTTCCCGTTCGATCGTCTTGCCCGCGATCCGAAATGGATCATCGGGTATAGCGATCTGACCGTTCTTTTGAATGCGATCACGCGAGAGACCGGGATCTCGACCCTGCATGCCCCGGTCGTCAAAGGCTTTGAGACGACTATGAATCGCGATCATACGATCTCTGTCCTCTGCGGGAGAGCGGATCCCGCCCCGATGCCGGAGGCAAAGATTGCGCGGGGCGGAACCGGACCGTCCGGCGTCATCGAAGGCCCGCTTCTCGGTGGGAACCTTGCCGTTTTTGAAACCTTGCTCGGCACCGCGTTTATGCCGGACCTGAGCGGCGCGATTTTGTTTCTTGAAGATGTCAGTATGGAATTGAGCTGCGTCGACCGCGCCCTTGCTCATCTGCGCCTCGCCGGTGTTTTCGACAAGATCGGCGCGTTGATGTTCGGTCAGTTTGTCGGCATGACCGATACCGGTCAGCCTTTCGGCCTCGATCTCGAGACCATCCTGATGCGGAATGTGAGCCTGCCGGGCCACGAATTTCCGGTTCTTCTGTCCTGCCCGTTCGGGCATGACGGCCTCCTCCCGGCCTTTCCGATCGGACAGCTCGCCCGCCTTGATCTCTCCCAAAAAGCCCTGTTCTTCCCCGATTTTTGATACGGTTATTAACCATATTTTTAATTTTTTTCCCTAATATAAACGTACGGGCAAGATAAAAGATGGGGAACCTCCGGACATAACGGAGGATAAAGACAAATGGAGACCGAATACCTTAAAAACGTTGAACATACCGACGGGCACGGGGGATTTACCGCAGCCGGGGTCGGGTTCCTGTACGTCTATGAGCCGGAGCGTAATGTCATCACGATGTCGAACGCGAGCGGGACGTACGCACGCGAACTCAAACCGCCGACCCGCGATCCGGAAGAGGTTTTCCGCTATACCGAACTTCTTGAAAAAAGCACGCAGGTCAAAGCCCTGAAGCTCAGCAACAACACAACCATCAACCTCCTCGACCTTTTAAGAGATGAAGAAAAAGGAGGGGAAAATGGTTGAAGAAGGGTATCACAGAAGTATTATGGACGCCCTTGTCGGAGATTGCGGGCGGGCAGCAGAATTCTGTAACGCCATGACAGACGGTGAGAAAAACGGACATTTTCTTCTTTTCGCCGAAGCTTGCACCAGAGACGGCTCCTGTCTGGGCGTTGATATCAATGCAGACGGGGACACGCTTCACGTATTGGGAAGTACGCCGCTGGGCGGTGAGCTGGATTTTTCAACGTCTCTCACAGACTTATGCCAGAATTTTCTGAGCGAACTTCAAAGTTTTCGCAGCGATATCTGCTACGAATTCGGCGCAAACTCCGGCCCGCCCTGCGGGCTCGAGCATCAGCTTGAAGAGGCGCAATGCGTTTTCGACCCCTCTTTCATTCCGGCCATGCATCTTGCCGATGCCGCACTTGACGCCCCCGAGCCGGAACCGGCTCCCGCCTACGCCGCGTTTGCACAGCCGGGGTTCGATCATAACGCCCCGACCCTTGGATAACCTGCGTCCACCGCGCTTTTTCCCCTTCCCTTTTTTGACGCCTTCGTTATGGTGAAGGCATGATGCGTAAAACAGAACACACACAACCGCCCGCTTCCCCGATTCCCGTCCAACAGGGAAACGCGAGCGGCGATCTATACCACCGTTTTCAGGCCCTTTACCGCGCCGCACAGGACGACCGGGACGAAGATCCGTTCTTTTCCCCTGTCCTGCGCCTCGCCCTGCATATCCAGAACGCCCTTGAAAACAATGATATTACATTAAAAGATCTGGATACGGTTATTTCCGGACTGCACGGGAAAGCCGTCTGCCGCCGCGCCGAACGCGCAAAAAAATATCTCGGCCCCTGCGCACGCGACGAAAACCTCGCACGGCTGGAAGCTCTCATTCGCAAGATCGCCGCCGCGGCGCCGGATTTCGATGCCTTTCAAAATGCAATCGGGAAGATCTCATACGGTTACGTCTTCACCGCACACCCGACCTTCTCCCTGACGATGGAGCAAAGCCACACTCTGGCCGAAACCGTCTTCCGGGAAGATTACTGCCCCTGCTTTACCGAGTCCTTCGAAAAACCGAGCCTGAACGACGAAAACCGGTTTGCCTGCGACGTCATCGGACATCTGCGCGGCGCATGGCGGGATTACTGCGCAATCGTATTCAAAGTCGCCGCAGAGATTTTCCCGGACCGCTGGAAAACCTGCCGCCCGCGTGGGATTTCAATCGCGAGCTGGGTCGGGTTCGATCTCGACGGACGGATGGATATCGGATGGACGGCAAGCTACGCAAACCGGATTGCCCTGATGATCCTGCAACTCGAACACTATCAAAACGTCTTGAGCGGCCTCGTCAGAGCCCGGCACCTGACGCCGGCGGACGTCGAGGAACCGCTCACACGCCTGCGGCTTAGCGTGGAGCAACTGCGCGACTATCACGCGCGGTTCTCAAGCTATAACCCGGATCAAGACCCGGGATACGCGGATCTTCAGGCCCTCTCCCGCCACCTGATCGAAGACAAGGCCAGCCGGGTCACGTCAAAGACCGAACTGGCGGAGATGATTGCCCCGCTCCTTGACGCATGCGCCGAAAACGCAGACGCACAAACGACGCTCTGCATCCTCCTTAGCGAGATCGAAAGCGCAGGCCTGAGCGCAGCGGACGTCCATTTCCGGATCAACGCGGCGCAGGTCCACAACGCCGTACGGCGTCAAACGGACCTCAAAAGCCACCCGGCCGACCCGCGTTTTCGTAAATCCTATATGGACAAAATCTCCACACATTACGCACAGGCCGAAACGGTCAACGTCCATTTCGGCGACATCCTCGGCGAAAAAGCCTCCGCCCGACGCCTGTTCATGTTGATCCAGCAAATCTGCATGCATCTCGACAGCGAAAGCCCGGTCCGGTTCCTGATCGCCGAAAGCGAAAGCGCCTTCACCGTCATGTCGGCCCTGTACCTCGCCCGCTGCTACGGCGTCGAAGACCATATCGACATCTGCCCGCTTTTTGAGACGGAACGCGCCCTCGCACAGGGAAGCCGGATCCTCGGAAACCTTCTGGAAAACGAGAACGTCACCGCTTACTACAAAAACCGCGGAAAAATCTGCATCCAGACCGGATATTCGGATGCCGGCCGCTTCATCGGACAAGTCCCGGCCGGCGGCTCGATCGAGCGACTGAAAGAACGCATGATCAAACTCCTCGCCCATCATTCCCTGCGCGAAGAGATCCGGCTTGTGGTTTTCGACACGCACGGCGAATCGGTCGGCCGGGGGGCACATCCCGTCAACGTCGCCATGCGGATGGCCTATCTCTCCTCCCCGCATTTTCTGCGCGGCGCAAAAACAGCCGGAATCGACTACCTTCAGGAAAGCTCATGGCAGGGCGGCGACGGCTTTTTCCTCTTCCATCACCCGGACCTTGCGCTTGCGAACCTGACGCGCGTCCTCGAATTCTGGCTGGGGGAGGATCCTGAACCAAAAACAAAAACCGAAAACGAAAACGAAGAAGATCCGTATTACACGCATCTGCGCGGTGCCGCGACCGAGTTCCTGATCAATGTAAAAGATTATCAGGCCCGCCTGAACGATAACCCGGATTACGGGCTTCTCCTGAACCTGCTGGGCCCGAACCTCCTTCCGCCATCGGGAAGCCGCGCCGTCAAACGCCAGAGCGAACTCGGCCCCCTGCGCATGGAAGGCCTGCGCACCCGGGATATGCGCGCCATTCCGCATAACGCCATTCTTCTTCAGATGGGCATTTATGCCAACGTCGTCTCCGGGTTCGGACAAGCTATCCGCAGCGATCCGGCTTTTTTCGCCGAAATTCTGGAGCATTCGCCCCAGTTCCGGACCTATATCGATTTTGTAGCCAGCGGCTGCCGCCTGTCATCCTGCGACGCGCTCAAGGCCTATATCGACACGCTGGACCCGCTCCTGTGGCAAATTCGCGCCACGCGCCAGAGCGACCCGGAACGCCGGGAGACCTGCGAAGCCGTGGCGCAGTCGCTGGAGACCATGCCCGTCCACGCGGCCCTCGGGCGTCTGTACCGCCAGCTATATCAGGACATCAGCTATCTGCGCCGGGCTCTGGGCCGCTTCGAATCCCACGGCATAGATCTCGTCCGGGCCCATAAGGAAGAAACGGATATCCTGCAAGCCATCCGGATCGCCATCATTCACACCATCTTTTCGCTGGCGATGCGCATTCCGGATTATTCCCCCCAGCACGAGCTGGACCGCGCCGCGCTCGTCCACAACATCCTGCAACTCAACATCCCGGAAACCGTAGAGGAACTGCGCCGGATCTTCCCCCTCCCGGAGCCCGAAGACCCGCACGCAGATTACGGTGAACGCTCGACACAGGATCATCAGGAAGACGAAGGCTATACGCTGGAAACCCGGCAGATCTTCGACCCGCTCATCGACCTGCACAAACGCCTGCTGACGATCTCCCGCACCCTGATCCACTATTTCGGATTTACAGGGTAGAAAGTCCGGCCAAAACATTCGGAAGACGATCCGGGAGGTCCGATGCGACGAGGCCTTCCCCGGCCGGGCGGGCGGCCTGCGCATGGATCCACGCCCCGGCGCAGGCGGCGTCTTCAGGCAAGAGCCCGCGGGCGAGCAATCCGGAAATGATCCCGGCCAGAACATCCCCGCTGCCCGCCGTCGCAAGCCCCGGCGCGCGCGCGACATTCAGCCAGAGCCGCCCGTCCGGATGCGCAATCCGTGTCAGTGCGCCTTTCAAAAGGACCACGGCCCGGGCCCGTTCAGCCGCAGCCCGGACGCCGTCTTCATCAAGCGCAAGATCCGGGAACAGGGCCGAAAACTCTCCGTCATGGGGTGTCAGGACCGGCACCGAAGCCACCGTCCCGGCATGTAAAAGCTCAAAATTTCCCGCAAGCGCACGCAATCCGTCACCGTCCACAACAAGCGCGCGGCCCTGTGCCACGGTCTCCCGGATCGCCATCCGCAAGCCGGAAAGGTCATCGAGCCCGGCGCCGGGGCCGATCAGGACCGCATTGCGGCGCGGATCATCCCGCAGGAAACCTCCAAATTCCGAAAAACCGGCGATCTCCTGCACGATCAAATGCGGCGCGGCGGCAAGGACGGCGGTGCGCAACGCCTGCGCAGAGCCCGGCGGCGCGGCAATCGTACACAGCCCCGCCCCGATGCGCATGACAGACCGCCCGGCCAGAATCGCCGCACCGGCCATAACCGGCCCGGCAAGAACGAGCGCATGCCCGTAATCATATTTATGCGCCGCCCCGCGCTTGGGCTCCAGCTTCCCCGGCCCGGTCCAGAGCGCGGGATCATTTTCAAGAGCAGAGATCATGATTGCCGCCCGACCTCCATTTCATAAGCCTGCAACGCCCCCGGAAAAGGCGAAAGGGCACGGCGCAAGACACCCTGAAGAGCCGAAATTGCAAGACCGTAATTCGTCATCGGAATGTCATGCACCCCGGCTTCATCCATCCTCCCTGTCATTTCACGGCGCGTCATAACACAGCCGCCACAATGAATTATGAGCTTAAACTCATCCAGATTATCAGGAAAATCATGACCCGCGCAGCTCTCAATCCGCAAATCCGCCCCCGTATACTGGCGCAGCCACCGCGGAATCTTGACCCGCCCGATATCGTCCTCAAGCGGATGATGGGAACACCCCTCCGCGATCAGAACTTTATCGCCGTCCTTCAGCTTTTCAATCTGCGCCGCACCGCGCGCAAGTGCCGCAAGATCCCCTTTATAGCGCGCGAAAAGAATAGAAAACGTCGTGAGTTTGATCTCTTCGGGCGTATCGGCGACCGTGCGCGCGACAACCTGCGAATCGCAAATCACAAGATCCGGCGGCGTTGCAAGACGCCCCAGCGTTGAGGCCAGCTCCCGGTCCTTGACGACGAGCGCGGTACTGTCGCAATCCAGCAGATCCCGGATGCACTGGACTTGCGGGACGATCAAACGGCCCTGCGGCGCGCCGAGATCAATCGGCACGACAAGCACAGCCATCCCGCCCGGCGGCAGGAGATCCCCGGCCAATGCCGGCGGCGGCCCGCCAAGCGCGGGCAAAAGACCGCGCAAGGCATCTTTATACGCCCGGCGAAACTCTTCCTGCCGGCCGATAGCAAGAGCAGAACCGCAGACAAAGGGAAGTTTCTTGACGTCCAGCAAGGCCAGAAACCCGGTCTCCGGCTCCTTAAGATCCGTTTTATTAACGACGGCCACCACCGGCACGCCCGCCGCCCGCGCCTCGTTGACGATCTCGTCTTCAAACGTGCTCCACCCCGTATCCACCGCCACAATGACGGTCAAAACGTCCGCACGTTTCAACGCTTTTTTGGTTTTCGCCGTCCGCGCCGCGCCAAGCGCGGACGTATCGTCAAGCCCCGCCGTATCCAGAAGGACCACGGGGCCGAGCGGCAAAAGCTCCATCGTCTTCTCGACGACATCGGTCGTCGTCCCCGGCACAGAAGACGTAATCGCCGCCTCCTGCCCCGCAAGCATATTCAAAAACGACGATTTCCCGGCATTCACCCGCCCCGCAATCGCGATATGCAACCGGGCTGATTTCGGGGTTTTAGGATTCATTTTACGCCTCCGTATTTCGTCGTTCCGGCGAGAATGATCGCACCGGATGTCAGAACGCCCGCACCCGAGGCGATAAAGATAAATTCCACGATCCCGGTTTGATGGCCTGTGATCGTCAGAGCCAGAACGGCGCACCATCCGCAAACCGTCCCCAGGGCCAGCCTCAAGACCGGGATCGGTTCCGCCCCCCTGCTCTTGCCGGAGATCATATAAATCACCATCGGAAATATCACGACCAGTTGCGCGAACAGGAAGTAGATGATCGTAATGGCGACCTGCGCGATGTTGGACTGGTTGATCGCGTAAAAGAGCATGATGATGACAAAGACCGCCGATGAAAGGCCGTATTTGTATGCGTTCGTCAGGCTGAAAGCGGCGTTCCGGCGTTTGGCGATATCATAAGCCGAGAGAAACAGCGCGCCGATGAGACTGTCCGCTGTTGAGACAAGCGCGAACACAAGAGAGACACCGACTAAGGGGCTTAAGACATAGGCCGTGAAGAGATCGGTTTCTTTCATTTTCAGGAGGACGTCGTTCAGCGGATTGTCCGAATGAAAAAATCCGTGCAGCATGATCCCCGTAATCGCGATCAACGCCCAGAGTACGGATGTGAAGACAATTCCCCGCATATGGCCCTGAATGCCGGTTTCTTGTTTCTCTCCCGGCTGCGCGGCTTTTATCCGCTGCCAGTTCGTGAGCTGGCAGACCGGACCGAAAATATGAATGGAAAAAGCACTGATGAAAAGTGCGGCGATCGACCAGACATTATGCCGCTCTGCGGGCAGGAAAAAATGGTCCGGAGAGTTGTCTGCGCGCCCGTCGATCTGGCCGTACAAAACCGCGAATGCTATCAAGGCAATAATGCCCGCCGTCATAAAGAGAACTTGCGCGATATCGGTTTTGACAATGGCCCTGTAGCCGCCCAGAAGCACATAGGCCAGAACGAGAACCAAGAGCCCGATCAGGATCGTCAATTGTCCCCCGGGCACGCCGCCGATCAAGGCATGCACAAGGGAGGACCCGATCACGATCTCGACCAGAAGCGCAGACATCAGGAAAATGATCACAATAAAATCTGTGAGCAGTGTCAGGAGCGAAGAACCGGATCTTTCTTTAATGAGTTGGCTGATGGTCAGATATGACGAGAAATCAAAATCAAATGCGCGCACGAAGCGGATGAAGATGAGGTTCCCGATGAGAAGGGCCGCCGGGATCACGAGCAGCCAGAGCCCATAATCATAGCCGAGCGCCAGAAACCAGAATACGACCGTCGCGAACGCCGAGTATGTCGCCGCCGTCGAGAGGGCGACGCCCGTTTTGCTCACCGTCTTTGAGGCATACAAGAACTCGTCCGTGTCATTCGCAGAATTTTCGGATGGTGGTTTTGACAGCCCGACCTTCATAAAGAGCGCGCCGAGCAGAACCGCGAGCACAATGAGCATAAAGGTTTCTGGAGAGAGCAAGACGGGCATGGATAAATGTCCTTATCTGTATACATTAACCTCAGCTATGGATAAGAGGACTTTATAGTTATTCGCATTTAAAATCAGACATTTTAAATGCGAGCTCTCAAATGCCGGGCATGCTTTCGTCCTTACGGACGCCCATGTGCCTCTTGGGCTTTGCTCGGTACAATTTCCGATAAGAATATGTCTTATTCTTATCGGAAATCACTATAAAATCTTATAAACCAACGTCATCCCGGCGATCGCGGTGATCCAGAGAAAACGTTTTTTTTATTTTACGGGCGGCCCGCAGAAACGGAGTTCTCCTCCGAAACTCCGGACCTTCGCGTTTAAACAACTCTATGACTGGATCCCGGCTTTCGCCGGGATGACGGTTGGTT
>JANQFU010000065.1 GCA_028277665.1 Alphaproteobacteria bacterium
GAAATCCCTGAAAATCGCGTAGAAAAAATACTGCAGGAGATCATGGCGAACCCACTCCCGAATACGGCTCAGCAAATATTAGATCGTTTGAAAACAGAAGAAGAACCGACAGGGGTTACAGCCGACACAGCTGTTACAGCCACACCTGTAGAAGGACCGGTAGAAGGACCGGTAGAAGGACCGGTAGAAGGACCGGGCGCCGCCGTATCCTCAGCTCCGGCACCCGAAGGAGGCAGCCGGCCTTCCGAACAGGAACTGGAACTACAAAAAGGAATCGTTTCGGCTCTGGTCCTCCTCGGCGCGCTTGAGGACGGAGCGACATGGGATCCTTCGCAAATCGGTGAAGCACTGAACAAGCTTCTCGAAGGAAAAGATCAACCGTCTTTCAATCAAGAGGAACTGAACGCCGCTCTGGCTTATGACGATAGCGGAGAGAGAACGGGCCTGGCATTAACCCAACAAGTCTTAACGCAGGAAATCATCCAAGAGAACTATGCTCAAAGCTCATCTCCTGGAACACACGACTCTTCAATTCCTATGCCACCGGCAATAAATCCGGATCTGACGTTTGCGGCTTTTTACTCTCACGTTCATGAGCAAGTGACCCGACAACAGGAAGCGGCGGCGGAGACAGGAGTAACGGCTCCTCCACCTGTTCAAGTCGGGTCTTACCTGATCGGTTTTTTAGACAACTCGGCCTATCAGGGACGCATTCTCGTTATGAATAGAGATAATCCTGACGGATGGCTTTATGCGCCAGAAACCGGGTCGCCGGAAGCAGATGCCCTGCAGGCCATTATGGATAAAAGGCTCTCGGCGTCTGCGGCCGTCGCCGCACTTCAGAATCTTGAGACCCAAAGTCGCTTTGAAGACCCGGACGCTCGGAGTCCTGAGTATAACAGGCTTTTTGTGGAAGCCGTTGAGGCAGGCATCGCGGCGCAACAGGCCGCCGCCTCCCCTCGAGAAACACACCTTGCAGCAGGTGGCCCACTTGTCGCGGCCGGGATAGACAGGCCCGTATTTGAGGCCAGACCGGCTGACCCGTCTACGCTTGGAACACATACAGGGGCGACAGACGACCGCAATGGACAGGGACATGAACAGCCCGTGACCGCCGTTCCGGCCGCAGAGACTGCGCCTGCACCCACACCCGCCGCCGCCCCGGTTTCCGGTTCTTCGGTCCCGCAAATAGGGACAGAGGCCACCGTCGGAGGTGATTGGACGGTTACGCCGATGCGCCATCGTGACTTAAGCCCGTTTCCGGAAGGCACGCTGCCGGAGGATGCACCGACATATTACACGGTCAAAGGACCGGCGGGAACGAGGATCTTTACCGTACCAGCCAGATATGCGAACGGAAACCTGACTCCTGAAGGTGAATATATAGAAAGCATCCTCGCGGGAGGGCTTGATTCAGAAAAAGCAAAAGCGATTCTTGCACACATGCAAAACCACGCCCAAAACGGAGAATTGAGAACCGGATCCCCCAAGGTGCTGGACGGACTCCGCGCAATTGCGACACCGACGACGGCAACACCTCCGGCTTATGATCCGGCAGCTTACGTGAGTATTGGTAGTTATCAAATTTCGTCTATAAGAGACGACCATACGAACACAGTTTTTTTGCAGGTTCAGAAGAGAGCCGGGATCATCGCCATGGTTTCAGCTACGCCTGTTCCAAATGAGCCGGTCGCACATCAGGTCGTCCGGGACATCCATCGCGATTTTCAGGCAAGAGCAATAACCGAGGCCGCCGCCATTCACAGGCTTGAGGCCATTGAACCGCAGCTTCTGGCACTCCGTCAGGCAAACACGACCGCTCCGGCAGCGGCCGGAACCACCACAAGCGGCACCCCACCGCTGAGAATTAATGTGACGGGTGGGGGAGCAACCCAACCCGCTCCTGCAACGCCAGCTCCGGCAGCTTCAGCCCCGGCTCAGGTGCAGACGCGGGAGACAGATCCGGTAACATTGATGCAGGGAACGCTGGCGTTCATGGGCTTTCAACCCGGGGATGTCAACGGCGATTACAACACAAAGACCCAAGAAGCTGTCCAGAAATTTATGGAAAAATATGGGGTAAACCTTACGTCAACCGTCTATGCAAACGCTCCGGAGAAACTCTTCAACTTGATGCAACAGATGCTGATGGATGCAGAGGTGCAAGACGATCTCTACGCGCGCATTCAGGATACGGCCGGAACAAGATCCCGTTCAGACAGCATGGACATGCAATCCCCACTGAAAATGATGGGACTGTACGGCTCCGCAGACAAACCGGACGATCCTGGAAAAGGAATCGACGGTCTTGAGGGGCCGAATACAAACGCTGCGGTCGCGGCTGTGTATCAGGCAATCCTCGCGCGGCAGCACAGCGCCGAAAATCATGCCACGCTTGCCCGCTCGGCCGGCCGGGCTGCGGCGCGGGCCCAGGCGCAGGAATACGATCCGGTTTTCCTGCTGGAGGTCAAGAATGCACGTTACGCCCTGAGTCGGGGTGACGAAAGGGAAGGCATATCTCCGATAGGAGACGCCAGCGCCGCCAGGGTTGAGGTTAACGGCATGGCGGTTCTGGCATCTATCGGGAAAGACGGCGAGCCTGTCATTCACAGCTTGCAGGAAATTCTTCCGGGACGGTTCGAAATCTCCGTCGGACGATGGACGATGGACAATATTTACGAAAGGCCTGATGCCCATCAGGCACGGGCGACAGTCGGAACCGCGAGCAGCGGAACGCCGATTGACCTGCGTGCAAACGTGGGGCGAAGGACCGGAAGCACACAGGATTTCCAGGGGGCAGCAGTGGCACAAGGCACGCCAACGCCGACTTATAGAGGGGTTCTTGCCGACAATCCGGGGAATTCGAAAGCCAGAGTTTTTCATAATGGGGAATGGGTTTCCATTACAGAGGCACCGCGTGATGCGCGAGGCTGGACCGATGCGGCAGCAACAGGGAGCAGCACACAACGCGCCGCCTTTGGCGAAGCAACAGGAGGGATTGATCCCCGGACCCTCATGACCGGAACGAGCCGGCACGCACATGCCGGAACCGGAGGCGGGGCGTGGGCATGGCCCCGGCCGGCGGAAGAGCAGCAACCAAACCTTGCTTAGGGGCGGGGCCTAAAGATCCTGCGACATTGTGCATAATCGCCATGCACCGCCGGTTTGGATATAGAATACCCCCATCGTGAGGCCGGATCCGGCCTCACAGTTTTCTTCGATATTTTTCTGACTTGTCTCACAATCCTTTTGTCATCAGGAGCGGTAAGATCATGATGGACGAAAAAACCATTCAGCGTCTGAGCATCTTTCTCGACAGCCTCTGCGTTGCAGGGATCATTTATCTCTTTGTATAAGCATGAAAATTATCTCGTTAACTTTGGGGACACAATAAATTCATTGTGTCCCCAATGCCGACAACAGAACTTTCCGTCTTGTACGAGGAGACGAAATCGGTACAATCCCCGAATGTCCAAAGACGAAGCAGCAGGTTTCTCATTTGAATTTTTTCCGCCGAAGACCCCGGACGCGGAAACGCAGTTGTATGACACAGCCGAAAAACTGGCAGGCCTGAATCCGCGCTTTATGACCGTAACCTATGGGGCGGGCGGATCGACCCGGGAGTGGAGCATCGGCGCCGCGACGAAACTGCAGGATCTGACCCATATCCCGACAGCCGCGCACCTGACTTATATCACGCATACAAAAGACGAGTTGATGGCGCTCGCGGATCATCTCTGGGAGAAAAACATCCGCCATCTTGTCGCGCTTCGGGGAGATCTCCCGCAGGGAAAAGGCCTGTCTTATGCGGATTTTACCGGGCCGGATCATTTTCAGTATACGAGCGATTTCGTCGCGGCTCTGCGCGCCCGCCACCCGTTCGAGATCTCGGTCGGGGCCTATCCGGAGAAGCACCCGGACGCGCAGACCCTTGATGCCGATATCACGGCCCTGCGCCTGAAATGCGATGCCGGCGCGCGCCGCGCCATCACGCAATTCTTTTTCGACAATGCCGGTTTCTACCGTTTTCTCGAGCGGACGAAAGCAGCCGGGATCACAACGCCGATCGTTCCCGGCCTTCTTCCGATCGTCGATTTCGAGAAGATGGTAAATTTTGCCGCCAGATGCGGCGCGAACGTGCCGGAGGGGCTGCAGGAAAAATTTGCGCCGCTTACGACGCCGGAGGATCGCCATGCCCTCGCGCAGGATCTCCTGATCGACCAGATGAGAGATCTGTATGAGAACGGCGTCCGCCATTTCCATTTTTATACGTTGAACCGGTCCGAAATGCCAGCCTTCGCATGCCGGGCTCTTCACCTGATCGCCTGAATGCGTTATACCTGATCGAAAGCATGAACCCCAAAGGAGGAGCTTCCGTCCATGACCATTGCAACCGTTTCCGGATACCCGCGTATCGGCCTGAACCGCGAACTTAAAAAAGCCGAAGAAGCCTACTGGAAAGGCAAAATCAGTGCCGATGAACTTCAGGCCACGGCCAAAGATTTGCGTAAACGGCACTGGACGATCATGCAGGAGGCCGGGCTCGACCATATTCCCTGTAACGATTTTTCTTTCTATGATCAGGTTCTGGATATGGCCTGTCTTCTGGGCTGCATACCGGAGCGTTACAATTTCCCGGGGAGCAAAACCGTCGATCTCGACACATATTTTGCGATGGCGCGCGGTGAGCAGACGGATAAGAGAAACGTTACGGCCATGGAAATGACGAAGTGGTACGACACCAATTACCACTACATCGTTCCCGAATTCGCCGCCGACCAGACGTTCCGGATCGCCTCGACCAAAATCTTCGACGAATTCGCCGAAGCTCTTGAGGCCGGGATCAAGAACGCCCGGCCGGTTTTGATCGGCCCGGCAACGTTCCTGTCTCTGGGCAAACCGAAAGACGAGTTCGCGCCGATGACACTGATGGCCCAGATTGTGCCGGTTTATATCGAGATCCTCAAACGCCTCCAGAATCAAGGCGCGCAGTGGGTTCAGATGGACGAGCCCTGTCTGGCGCTCGATCTGGCTCCTGGTGCCGCAGAGGCCCTGACCCTTGCTTACGACGAGATTACGGCCTCCGTCCCCGGCCTCAATATTTGCCTGAACACTTATTTTGAAGGCTTGCGCGAAAACACGGCCCTGACGTTTTCTTTGCCCGTGCAGGCCGTCCATGTCGATCTTGTCCGCGCGCCGGATCAGCTCGACGCCTGTATTCTTGAAGCCAAAAAGACCGGCAAGATTCTCGGTCTGGGTTTGATCGACGGGCGGAATGTCTGGCGCACGGATCTCGAGGCCGCCCTTGAGAAAGCCGGGAAAGCCGCCAATACGCTCGGGACAAACCATGTCATGATCGGTGCAAGCTGCTCCCTGCTTCATGTTCCGTTTGATCTTGAGATCGAGAAAGGTCATCTGGACGAGGAAGTTTATGAATGGATGGCATATGCCCGCCAGAAACTGGATGAGATTGTCACGCTCGCCAAAGGCGTCGCCGACGGGCGGGATGCGGTTGCGGCAGAGATTGCCGCTTCTCAGGCTGCTGTGAAAAGCCGCCGGGAGTCTCCGCGTCTTCATAACCTGAAAGTCCGGGCCAGAACGGAAGCCGTCGATGAAAAAATGCTGACCCGGGAAAATCCGTTCAGCGTTCGGGAAGACCTCCAGAAAAGTGCGCTGAACCTGCCGCTTTTCCCGACGACATCTATCGGCTCTTTCCCGCAAACGCCGGAGATCCGCAAGGCGCGCGCCGCGCATAAAAAGGGCGAGATGGCCGAGGATGCGTATCAGGCCGCAATGAAAAAAGAGATTGAAACCGTCGTCCGGTTTCAGGAAGAGATCGGCATGGACGTCCTCGTCCACGGCGAGCCGGAGCGGAACGACATGGTCGAATATTTCGGCGAACAGCTCAGCGGCTTTGTCTTCACGAAAAACGGCTGGGTTCAATCTTACGGCTCGCGCTGCGTGAAGCCGCCGGTCATTTTCGGCGACGTCGAGCGTCCGGCACCGATGACCGTGCCGTGGTCGGCCTATGCCCAGTCTTTGACGGACAAACCCATGAAAGGCATGCTGACCGGCCCGATTACGATCCTTCAATGGTCGTTCGTTCGGGACGATCAACCCCGCGCACAAACATGCGCACAGATCGCGCTGGCGATCCGGGATGAAGTCGTCGATCTTGAAGCCGCCGGGATTGCCGTAATTCAGATTGACGAGCCGGCGATCCGGGAAGGCCTTCCGCTCCGCGATGCCGACCGGGCCGGTTATCTCCGTTGGGCGGTTGACAGTTTCCGTCTGTCGGCCTCGGGTGTCGGTGATAAAACCCAGATCCACACGCATATGTGTTATTCCGAGTTTAACGATATCATCGATTCCATTGCCGAAATGGATGCGGATGTGATCTCGATCGAGACGTCCCGCTCACAGATGGAGCTTCTCGACGCCTTTATCGAGTTCGATTATCCGAACGAGATCGGGCCCGGCGTTTATGATATTCACTCTCCGCGCGTTCCGGACGTTCAGGAAATGGTCCGCCTGCTCGAACAGGCTGCCAGTGTTCTGAAGCCCGAACAAATCTGGGTCAATCCGGATTGCGGTTTGAAAACGCGCGGATGGGAAGAAGTCCGCCCGGCTCTCAAAAACATGGTTGCCGCCGCGAAAACCATGCGGGAAAGGGCGTAGGGTCGGGACACCTGCGCCGCGCCGCACCCCGCCGCCGCCTCACCGCTGCATCGCGAGCCAGGAAAGGGCTTTTTCAAGGAGTTGGTATCCGCTTTGCGAAAGGATGGATTCCGGATGAAACTGGAATCCGACAATGCGGTCTCCCATCATCGCAACCACCCGCCCGTTTTCATCGAGATCGAACTTGATATCCGGACGCGGCGCGCGGCCCTCCGGAAGCTCCGGCGAAAACGAATTGTAGAACCCGAGACGATGGACCTGCCCGAACACATGCAAGGCCCTCTGGACGCCCTGCGTGGACTTTGCCTGCTTGCGGACCGGCAGACCCAGAGCCCGTGAAAGCGTCTGGTGCCCGAGGCACACGCCAAGAAGCGGCGTTTGCGCCTCCAACAGCGCGGCGATGATCGCATGGAGCTTCGCCATGCGCGGATGCGCCGTGTCGTTCGGATCCCCCGGCCCCGGCCCGAGAATCACGATATCGGCCTCTTGACCCTGAACCTGCGGATCGAACGCAAACGTATCGAATTGCGAGACCGTACAGCCCATTCGCCCGATGACATGGCCGATCATCGCCGCAAAATCGTCTTCGTTATTGACGATCGCAACCCGGAGCCCGTCAAAGCGGGGCACCATAGAGAAATTGGGTTGCTGCTCCATCCAGAACGGCGCAAGCACGGCATTCCGCGACGCAAGCGTCTGCGCGACTCGCGCCCGGATCTCCGGCGTCAGGTAAACGGCGTCTCCCGGACCCTCGCCGGTCAGGAGCCCGACCATGGCCAAAGCCTTGGCCCGGGACTCCCGCGCTTCATTTTCAGGAACGGAATCCCGGACGATCCCGCCGCCCGCCTGCACGGCGAACCGTCCGTCCGAAAAGAACTCGGCACAACGCAGAAGGATCGCGGCATCCAGATCGCCGTTCGGCACATCCCGCCGCGGCTTTTTATAAATGCCGAACTCCCCGGCATAATACCGGCGCGAAGCCGGCTCATATTTCGCGATCACGCGCGCCGCGCTCTCCATCGGTGACCCGAGCACCGTCGGCGCATGAAGGGTCTTGCGAAACGCATCGATCGTATCCTCACCGCGCAATCCGACAAGCTCGTATTCCGAATGCACGACCGCGCCGGTCTCGCGCAAAAACGGCCCGAGGATGCGCCCGCCCATCGGCGAGATCCGGCCCATCATCTTCAGCTCTTCATCGACGACCTGAAACAGCTCGTTGATCTCTTTCGGGTCCTCCAGAAACCGGTCGAGCCGCGCCTCAAAAGTTTCCCGGTCTTCCTTACGAAGCGTCCCGGCAATCGGACACATGACGGTTTCGTTTCCGGTAATCTCCAGATGCCGCTCCGGCGTCGCGCCGATGATATAATTCCCGCCCGCAGGATTGGCCATCAGAACCGTCATATACTGCCCCTTGCGGGTCAGGAGCTTTTTGTAAACGCCGAGCAAAAGCGCAACGGAGAAATCTTTGACGCGGCCGGAAAAAACGCGGGAAATCGTCGTCTGGGAGATATTCCCCCCCTCGATCTCGTTATCCATGACCGACGTGATCAGCGCGGCATACGCCGCATCGTCGATAGACGGACGCACGTCACCGTCGAGCGCGATCTTCCAATCCGGCAACATCTCCGCAAAAACATCCGCATCGAAACCGTGCGTCTGCCGGGCCTCCAGCGCGATAATCGGCTCGTCGCCTCTGGCCTCAAAACCGCGCTCCGCCACACAGCGATAGGGCAGCGCAAACACAATGTCGCAATCACGGTCCCACGCGCTCCTGTGAAGGTCGTCCATTTCCTGCAGATGGAGGACAGGCCCCTGATACAGGGTCACGCGCCCCTCTTTTTCAATCAGGGCAAACGGCGCCGATAAATCTACAAGGTCTTCCAGTCGTCCGGGCATCATCATTCTTTCGTTTTGACAAAGACATACATGCCGTCATCCCGGCGCGCAAACACCGGGATCGCCAGCAGATGTATTTTCAAAGGATCGCCGGAAAAGAATCAACCTCTTTTCCGTTCATAGTCCGGAAATTCGTCTTTTTCAGACCGGAGCACGCGCGGGCGCGGACGCAGGAAGGAACCGGTTCTGACTCCAGTCCAGCCCCGGCCCATAACCGGGGCCGAAATTATCATGTACCGGATGAAAATGAAGTCCGGAAACCCCGATCTGTTCTTGATATATCCGTTGCCCGACATCACACAAAGCCGCCCATAACTGATCCCGATCAGTCACAGAAAGCTGTAATGCCGGGGCGTCCCAATTCATATCGGGACAGGCCTCCATAACAGCTTTCAAAATAGAACTTCTGAGATAAGGAGGACGGCTGTTAAGTGTTTCCGTCCTTTTCGCGATTTCAAGCTCGAGGAATCTCCAAAGAGGCGTATCCGCCGGCAATCTTAGTGTCCGTCCGAAAACAAGTTGATTCAAAGGAATCGGTTGTGATTCACTTGTAGGTAGCCATGAAGGAGGGGCTGCTGATGTGGACTGCCGAGA
>JANQFU010000112.1 GCA_028277665.1 Alphaproteobacteria bacterium
TCTCCTCAAGATCGATGTAGCCGAGATCATAATGCATAAAGGAGACGAGCCAGATGGCGTCGTCGATCTCGCGCAAGCCGAGTTTCTGTCCGGCAAAGACGGTAGAGATATTGATTTTTTTTCTATGCAGACACAGGCGTCCACACGCTGTCACGAGGGCTTCGTGGGGGCGCTCGTCGTTAACCTGAACTATGGATAAGACTTTAAAAGTCCTCTTATTCATGGCTGGGTTTGATATGTGTTCAACAATGCATCATTCCCAATAGACATTGTATGTTCTATAGTCAGGGTCCGGATTTGAGAGAATCGCAAAACAAATAAAACGGGGCGGAGCAAGCCGGGATGACAGGCAGCAGTGTATCAGCATTACAGACGGAAACCGGTGCGGAAGAGCCAGGTGTTTCTTACCGGACGCTGCCGCATAATATGGATGCCGAACAGGGGCTTCTCGGCGCTTTGCTGGTGGATAACCGCGGATATGAGAAAATCGGGGATTTTCTTGTCCCCGATCATTTTTTCGTCCCGGCGCATCAGCGAATTTACAATGCGATCGTGACTTTGCTTGAGCGCGGTCATACGGCCAGTCCCGTGACGCTCAAAGGCTATTTCGAGACGGACGAGGATCTGGCCGATGTCGGCGGGGCCGCCTATCTTGCCGATCTGGCGGCGGGTGCGATTACCGTGATCAACACGCTCGATTATGCCCGGACGATCTACGAGCTTCATTTACGCCGGGAAATGATCGCGCTTGGCGGAGATCTTGTGAATGACGCGTTCGCGCATACGCTGGAAAAAAACGCTGAAGACCTTCTGGAAACGGCAGAAGCCAAATTGTTTTCTCTGGCGGAGACGGGTTCTGTGCGCGGTGGTTTTGTGACCTTGCGCGAATCCGTCCTGACTGCGATCCAGATTGCCGAGAAAGCTTACAAATCAGATACGAGCGTAACCGGCATTACGACAGGTTTAAGGGATCTGGATCAGCAACTTGGCGGATTTCATAATTCGGACCTGCTGATTCTTGCGGGACGGCCATCAATGGGAAAGACGGCGCTGGCGACGTCTATGGCCTTTCGTGCCGCACAGAAATATGCGGAGACGGGCGGCAAAGAGGGCGGCCGGGTCGGATTTTTTTCTTTGGAGATGTCAGCGGACCAGCTTGCTCTTCGGATTTTGGCCGATGTTTCGGATATATCGGGGGATGCTCTCCGGAAAGGAAATATGACGGAGGCCAGCTTCCGCAAATTCATCGAAGCTTCGCACAAACTCTCGCAGGTTCCTTTGTATATTGACGATACGCCGGCGTTGTCGATCGGCGCCGTCCGGACGCGTGCGCGTCGTCTGAAACGGCAGCACGGACTGGACATGATTGTGGTCGACTATCTGCAGCTATTGCGGGGGACAGGCTCACGGCAGTCAACGGAGAACCGGGTTCTCGAGATTTCAGAGATTACGCGGGGATTGAAAGCGATTGCCAAGGAACTGGAGATTCCCGTTATTGCGCTTTCCCAGCTTTCCCGGGCTGTTGAACAGCGCGAGGACAAGCGCCCGCAACTTGCGGATCTCCGGGAATCGGGATCGATCGAACAGGATTCGGACGTGGTTATGTTCGTTTACCGGGAGGAATATTACCTGATGCGGACGATGCCGGAAATCGGCACGGATA
The DNA here is from genome assembly GCA_028277665.1 of Alphaproteobacteria bacterium. Taxonomy (GTDB): domain Bacteria; phylum Pseudomonadota; class Alphaproteobacteria; order Micavibrionales; family Micavibrionaceae; genus JANQFU01. Next base: position 1,664 of record JANQFU010000112.1, read on the forward strand.
AATACCTGGGTTGGCAGGAGCGGATGGACAAAGTTCATAATATCGGAGAATGCATTGTCGCCAAACAGCGCCACGGGCCGATCGGGACCGTTCGGATGCATTTCGAGCCGGACTATACGCGTTTTACAGATCTCGAAGAGCGGTACGGCGAGTAGAGTCAGAACCCGTAAATAATACCGCACCCGAGTTCACGTATTCTCTGCGGGCCTTGTGACTTGCAAAATGTTTTCGGGACGCGATATAGTGGCCTCATGATGAATTTAAAACACAGTAAAGCCGGAAACGGGTTGGCCGGGACGTTGCTTGTCGCGATGCCCGGAATGGGGGATCCGCGTTTTTCGCGGGCGGTTATCTATATGTGCGCGCATGACAATAATGGCGCGATGGGGCTCGTCATCAACAACGTGATGCAGGGTTTCAGCCTCGAAACGCTTCTCGAGCAACTGGATCTGGACGATCAGGATTCGCTGGCCAGGGGCGCGCTCAGACAATCTGTATTCAGCGGCGGACCGGTCGAACAGGCACGCGGATTCCTCGTCCATTCAGCCGATTTTCGCACAGGCGACACCGTCACGCTGGATTCCGAAATCGGGATCACCGGAACGCTGGACGCTCTGCGGACGATTGCCCAGGGACGCGGCCCGGAGAAATCTCTTCTGGTCCTTGGATACTCCGGATGGAGTGCCGGACAACTTGAATCAGAGATTCAACAAAACGCCTGGTTGACCGTCACGGCAGACCAATCGATCGTCTTTCATGAAAATCCGGACGAAAAATGGTTGCTTGCCGTCCGCAAACTCGGTGTCGATCCGGCGATGTTATCGGCTTCGGCCGGGCGCGCGTGATAACCTGCATCATGCTCATATCTTTAAATATATCTTGTTTTTAGCGAACACGAGGAAACGATCGCAATGGCTTCATACCAATATGTCTATGTCATGAACGGTGTCGGCAAATCCTATCCGGGCGGGCGGAAAGTTCTTGAAAACATCACGCTGAGCTTCCTGCCCGGCGCAAAAATCGGGGTTTTGGGCCCGAACGGGGCCGGGAAATCGACGTTGCTGCGGATCATGGCCGGACAGGACAAGGAATATACGGGCGAAGCCTGGTCCGCAGACGGCGCGCGGGTCGGCTACCTGCCGCAGGAGCCGCAACTCGATTCCTCCAGAACGGTTCAGGAGAACGTTCTGGAAGCCCTGTCCGGAGTCAGGGACATGGTCGACCGGTACAATGCTGTCAGTGCCGAAATGGCCGATCCGGATGCAGATTTCGATGCGTTAATGGCGGAAATGGGGGAGCTTCAGGAAAAGATCGATGCGGCCGACGGCTGGGAACTGGACCGGACTGTCGAGATGGCGATGGACGCTCTGCGCTGCCCGCCGGGAGACGCCAAAGTGGACAGCCTGTCCGGCGGGGAACGTCGCCGCGTGGCGATGGCGCGTCTTCTTCTTGAAAAACCCGACATGCTCCTGCTCGACGAGCCGACAAACCACCTGGATGCAGAAAGCGTTGCGTGGCTCCAGCGTCACCTCCTTGAATATCCGGGAACGGTCATCATGGTCACGCACGACCGGTACTTCCTCGATAATGTGACAGGCTGGATTCTCGAGCTCGACCGGGGCCGCGGGATTCCGTATGAGGGGAATTATTCCGCATATCTCGACAAGAAGCGCAAACGTCTCGAGCAGGAAGCCAAAGCCGAAGCGACCCGACAGAAAACACTGGAGCGGGAACTGGAATGGATTCGTCAGACGCCGGAAGGCCGCCGCAAGAAATCCAAGGCGCGGATCAGTTCCTACGAAGAATTGCTGGCCGGCGCACAAAATCAGGACGTTCGCAACGCACAGATTGTCATTCCCGCGCCGCCGCGTCTTGGAAACCTTGTCATTGAAGCCGAACATCTGCGCAAGGGATTTGGCGAAAAACTTCTGATCGACGATTTGGGATTCCGGTTGCCGCCGGGCGGGATCGTCGGCGTGATCGGCCCGAACGGGGCCGGGAAAACGACGCTGTTCCGGATGATCACCGGACAGGAAGAGCCGGACACCGGAACGTTTACCGTCGGCGACACGGTCCGGCTCGGCTATGTCGATCAAAGCCGGGATTCGCTCGATGCGAAAAAAACCGTCTGGGAAGAAATTTCCGGCGGAACGGATATCCTGAAGCTCGGGAAGATCGAGATGCAGTCCCGCGCCTATGTCGCGGCATTTAACTTCCGCGGCGCGGATCAGCAGAAAAAAGTCGGCGACCTGTCCGGCGGGGAGAGAAACCGTGTCCACCTTGCCAAAATGCTGAAAAGCGGTGCAAACGTCCTTCTGCTCGACGAGCCGACAAACGATCTGGATACCGAGACGCTTTCCGCGCTGGAAGAGGCTCTGGAGCAATTTCCGGGATGCGCCGTGGTCATCTCGCACGACCGGGCGTTCCTCGATCGTCTGGCGACCCATATCCTTGCCTTCGAAGGCGACTCGCAAGTCGTCTGGTTCGAAGGGAATTACGAGGATTACGAGAAGGATTACGAACGCCGTCACGGAGCCGGCGCCCAGCCGCACCGAATCAAGTACAAACCGATCAGCAAATAGGCCGGAAAATAAGAATGTGCGTTTGAGATCTTTTTTGTGCTAAAATTTTTAATAGAGAAGACGGTTTAGAAGATCCTCTGAGGGGCGATGGCCATATTCGCGCAAAATTCCGCCGGAACGGCAAGACAGCCGGTCTGCAAGAGACCGGTAGTGTATGTATGTCTGTTCGCTTTGCTTCTTTCCATTGTCCCGGCACGTGATTCCGATGCTGATGATGATTCATGGGTCACGATCGATACATCCGGTTTTCAGTCCGGGATTGATGACTTCAAAACTGAATATGAAGGGGTTTTAGATAATATAGGAACGGAAGTCCAAGGATTTACGGACGGCGCTGCGGATTTTACGAACGACCTTATATCAAATATTCCCGATCCCGATACGATGATAAGCGGATTTGAAGATATCACCGGAGATCTTCCCGACATGACAGGGATTGCCAATGACATACAAGGAATTACAGAGGGTTTTGACGACACGATATCGGGGATCACGGACTCTCTTCCCGATGCCGCGGATTTCGAAGAGTTTGCAGACACGTACAACAATCTGGCCGGAGACCTGCAGGAGACGATCGATTGGGGGAAAGAGGGCGTTCAGGATGTCATGGATTATATTTCCGACAATCCGATCTCTGACGAGCTTGTTGAGCAGTACGGAGAGTTAAAATCCCTTCTGGACGAAGGCACGACGGAAGCTCTTGCAGAAGCAAAAGAGCTTTTGGGTTCGGACACGTTCGAACAGCTCAGCGAGATTACGGATTACCTTTCGGAACTTGACAATATTACGGCGGCACTGGGTGTGATCGGAAATCTTCCGGCGGCGCTGGAGGGCGATATTATCGCTATGTTCAGCATGTTGCAGGATCTTGCCCAGCTTGCGGGTATGGCCGACATTCTGGATGCGTATACGGACCAGCTTCTGGAAGCCCTCGGTATCGATTTCGGAACGGGCTCTCTTTGTCCGTCCTGTCCGGCAGGCGGATGCATCGTTGATGCTCATCTTGGCGTTATTTTGAAATCCTATACCGAGCACAGCAGTACACAACGTAAATTCTCGGCGGAAGAACAAGCGTTCAAAGCATACGTGCTGACGAGCTTGTGGGCCGGAGAAGTCCTGCCCTCTTTGATGAAAATGACAATGCAGGCTGTTGTTGATGTCACATTGCAGACTTTCATGATCGGAAGCCAGATTGATGCCCGCATTCAAATCGGCCATCAGAGAAAGGTATTCAGTCATACCGCGCAGAGCAGTCTTGACTATACGCCGGACGAAGACGTCTGCACGATTGCAACATCCGTCCGGTCTCTCGCTGCGTCGGAAGACAAGGCTGAATTCGCCGTTATTCCTCTTGTGCAGGCAACCCTCTCCCGGCTCTTGATGCTGGGAGACGATCCGGCTGCGCCCGGTCCCGCGGCGGACAGAGAAAACCGTCATGCGACCTATACCGAGAAATTTTGCAGTCCTTATGAAAATAATTCCCAGATGCGCTCCGTCTGTCCGGAAGGCGCCGGCGCCGATTCCAAATGGGATGCCGATTATGCGCGCTGGGGAACGGCAGGAACCGTTCCCGTCGATTTCTCCGGAGAAGATGAGGAAGGAGAAGACGGAGAGGCGGTCCCGACGGCGGAAACGGCCGCCTTTGAATTTATGAAGAACATGTTCGGAGACGATCTTCCGGCACGTTTGAGCGCTGAAGATTTAAAGGATGAAACAAATCAGATTCGCTTGATCGAGGAGCGTTCCCTGATCGCGAAAAGGATGGTAGCCGCCACAAGCGGCGCGCATTATCTCGCAATGAGGAGTGCGGGTACGGAGAAATCAGCAGAATATCTTGAGCCGATATATACGGCTCTCGGCGTGTCGGAAGAGGACGCCGAAATGCGGCTCCATGGAGAAGAAGGGGATACGCCGCCGAGTTATTTTGCGCAAATGGAAACATTGACCAGAACTGTCTATCAAAACCCCGATTTTTTTACAGGTCTGACAACGTTAAGGCCGAGACTGCTGCAAAAAGAAGTGGCGATGAAAGCCATAGGCGTGATGCAGGAAATGGATCATTTCGATTGTGAGCTTCGCTCGGAAATGCTGTTTGCGCTTTTGCTGGAGATGGCGCTGATTGAGGCACAGGAAAGAATCGAAAGCGAAGAGGACGCATAGAGAACGTCATGTCGATTATTAATAGAATGCGAACAAGAAGAACAAACGGGCCTGTCCTTTCAAGACGCCGTCCGGCAAAGAAAAAATGGGGACGGCTCGCCGGTTTGACGTGTCTGGGCATTCTGGCCGGCGGGGTTCTTTTTGTCCAGTCAGCCGCTGCTTCGCCCTGCTGTACGTGTATTGCTCTTGCCGCTCTTGCAACGCGTGCCGCAATCGTGGCTTTCCATGCCGATACCCGTTCCTACGTGTCTGATGAAATGAAAAAAGAGCAGGAATGGTGGATCGATGAGGTCATGGAAGGGCATGTCAGGCCCGCGCTTCAGAGAATGACCCGTACATTTGTAACGCTGCAAAAGCTTGTTACGGTTGATTACTACAAAATGACCGATGTTGAGAATCTGTTGGAAACGTCTCAAACATACGGATTGAAACAGGCCGAAATTCATAAAAAATTTCAGTCCTCCCAGGAGCTGTGTGAGATCGGAACGTTGGTTGGCGGGCTTGCCGCAGCCCGGGAAATTTCGCGCGGGACGACACTGTCCATGAGCGAATACGGAATCAAACGCGACTTGTTCGACGCCGGCGCGGTGTCGGCCGAAGGCCGGGATGAAGATATGGCCGCACGTCTGGAGCAGTTCAAGACAACATATTGCGATCCCCGCGCCCAGAATTTCGCTTTGGAACAGGTCTGCGGCGAGGGCGGCCCCCCCGCCCGGCGGAACCGGGACATCCATTACGCCATGATGGCCGACATTCCAAAAACGCTGGATGTTTCAGCGGTCGGGGCTGCCGATCCGGAAGGAGGGGAGGAATACCTTGAGGATCTTCAGGCGCTTGAGGTTAATCTTTTCGGAAGCGAGGTCCTTTGGCCGATTGAAGATCTGGAAGGGAATGAAAAGAAACACGAAAAACTTCTCAGCATTGCCGCCGCGCGCAGCGTGGCGCGAAACAGTTACTGGCGGCAGGTTGGTTTGAAGGCCGCCGGTCCTCCCAACCGACGGGAATTTATGGCTGCCGTTCTCAAGGAGCTTGGCGCTGAAGACGATGCCATTAATGCCTATATGAGCAAAAATCCGAGTTTTTACGAACGTCTGGACGTATTGGCGAAAAAATATCTTCAAAAACCTGGTTTTTATATCGGCCTGAATGACAAGCCCGGCAATCTGGTCCGTAAAAGCGCCGCTCTCGACATGATTAAACTGATGATTCGGGGGGAACGCAAAAAGACCCGGGAAGCGTCTTCCGCCACCGCGGCAGTCTGGTTAATGACGGAACTGAATGCTGCGCAGGACCGGGTTGAAAACAAGTAAGGGCGAATTGCCCGAAGAACCGGAAGAGAGGACATATCATGATAACGGCAAAAACAAGACATGAAAAAGTAAGGATCCGGGGACACATCCGGCGTAGCGTTTTTTCCGCGACCCTTTCCGCCGTTTTGTTTGTCTCTGCATTCTTTTCCGTTCCTTCGAATTTTTCCGCACCCGGCGGCATTCGTCCTGCGTACGCGCAACTCTGCGCGGAATGTTGTGCCTGCGTGGAAGCAAGCTCATGGAATACAAGATGGCTCGTGATTTTTCCCTTGCACATCATGCTTCGTAACCATATTTCCGGCCTGTTTGAGGAACAGAAAAAATTCGTTGTCGATGAATTTTATATGGGCCATGTCGTTCCGGCCATGCAGGATATGACGCGGGAACTTGAATCGAACGGACAAATGTTTACGGTCGATCTTGCGAAGATGATGGACGCGGACAATTTCGTGGAGGCAACCCAGGCAAAAGCGGAAATGAGAGCGGACATCCATATGGAGTTTCAGCCCTCTGACGAGCTTTGCAAAATCGGAACGCTGACCCGGGATCTTGCCGCAGCGGAAAGTAAAGCGCGTTACGCAACCTTGATGCTGGCTGAATCGTTTACCAAGCGTCAGGGCTACGAGGCCGGGAGTGTCTCGGCGGACGGGCCGGATGCGGATGTGAAAGCCAGACATCAGCAGAGGCAGACTACGTTCTGTAACCCGCATTTCAATAACGGGAGAAATCAGGACGTAGAAGGCTGTACGGAAACGGATCCGAAATACCGGGGCGCTGATGTCAATTTTACCCAGACAATCTGGTCGCCTCTGACCATTCCGATTGAAACCCTGACATCCGGAGAGACAACCATCGAGCAAGAAGCGGTTGAAGCTTTTATCAATCATCTGGTTCCCGTGTTGCCCGGGCAAGTCCCGGACGGAGACAGTACGGCAGGCAAAGAACGTGAAATGGACCAGCAATCCCTGTCTGCCAAATTCAGTGTTGCGACCTCTGTTCTGGCTCACCTGGCCGGGATGAAAGCATCCGGCACCGGGAACGGAGCGGAATTTCTGAGAGCCGTCTACGCCGCTATGGGTATTCCGGACGGGAATACGGAACAGCTCGGTGAAAACCCAAGCTATTATGCGATTATGGAAGTTTTGACGAGCGCTCTGCCCAAAGATCCCTCTCTTTACTTAAATCTTGGAGGATCTCCGGAGAACGCGACCCGGATGATGGTTGCCATGCAGGCGATCATGCTCATGCTCTCCCGCGACATGTATAAAACCGATTTGCAGATTTCTGCGGTTCTCGCTGTGTTGCTTGCTACTGAGCTGGATTCTCTGCAGCGCCGCTTCGTCGAAAACACTTCGGGGGCCTGATTGCAATGCCGGATCGTCAAACTACATATTGTCAGAAGATTTTGCCGGTTGCCGCGGTTGCTCTGGTTTTCGTATTTTCCGGAACAACAACGGCTCTCGCCGATGAGGATACGGGCTCGTCGCATGTCTGGGGAGAAAGTTTTGGCGCGGATATTGATGCAGCCGGAAGCGCCGTTGGCGACGCGGCGGGAGACGCCTACGATTATGTTTTCGGAAGCGATACATATGACGATGTGGAAGAGCTTGGGAGCGATGCCATTGGCTACACAGGAGACGTCCTCGACGGCGCGGGCGATCTGAAGGGAGAGCTTGAAGGGACAATCAAAGACGCAAATGAGGCAATCAGTGAGACTGTTGGAGAGTTCAATGAATTATCAAACAAGACGCTGGGCGAAATTCAGGAACTGCGTGATCAGACGGTCGGTAAAATCAATGAAACATATGACAGGGTGTATGACGAAACGATCGGTGAATATGTAGATCTCTATGATTTGACAATCCGGGAATTTGAAGAGCTCTATGACGTAACAATCGAGAGTGCCGAAGGCCTTTATGACATGACGATCGGTCAGCTTGAAATTTTCTATGATTTGACGATCGGTGCGCTGATCGACATAACGGAAGGGCTGTACGACATGACGATCGGCTCGGTTGTCGAGCTGGTCGAAGACCTGTCCGATAAAACAATCGAGACGATCGAAGATTTATTTGATGCGTTGTATGACGGGACGATCGGGGCGGCAACTGATGCCATCGAAGATTTTTTCGAAGGGATTTATGACGAGACGATTGGAACGATCGCCGATCTTTTCGGCTTTGATGATGATGAAGAGCTTGAGGAACTGGCGCATAAATTATGGACCGGCTCTATGAGCGACATGTCCCGGGAAGTGGCGACAAACCGCTTTATGACGGCGGCCGATACCGCAAAGATAATCGATGCATCGGAAATGCAACGTTCCATGCTCGAAAAAAACCGTTTGCGGGCGAAATATCACCATGAGCTTCAACCCAGTGAACTGGTTTGCAGTATTGGAACGGTTATCCGGCCTGTGTCGGCAACACGGGATGGGGCGCGCGCAGCGTCAAACTCAATTCAGTCGACGGGCCTGAACCGGGATCTCGGCTCGGTAAGCGTTTCGGAGACGGGCGAGGAAGCGATTACCGAGTCCAAAGAAATGAGAGCCCGGAGAACTCAGTATGACGAAAGATATTGCTCTCCTCATGAAGGCGGGATTAACGCAATGGAAGAACGTTGCCAGGCTGAACCGGGATCGCGGCGGAAAAATATGGACTTTTCCGCCACGATCGACGTTCCGATGACGATTGCCGAGTCCGGTTATCTGGAATCAGAATCTTCCGATGATGTTGGATCCGGAAAAACCGATACGGATGCGCTCTTAACGAATCTTGTCGGATATGACCTGTCCCGGCGGGCAAGCTCGACCGGCGTTAGCGAAGAAGCCGAGGCCGGAGATCCAAAGACGGAGAGCCGGACCTGGCAGCAAACACGGTCCATGAGTCTTTTGCGCGGACCTGCCCGTGACGCAATTGCGGCAATCATCGCGGAAAAAAGCGAAGGAGTTGAACAGAACGGAGAATTCATTCGTTCTGCGTTTGCGTCAATAGGAATGGGGGAAGAGGAAATCAGGGACCTCGTCGGGGAAAAACCGAGTGCTTACGCGGTCGGTGAGGTGATTTCAAAAATACTGTATCAAAATCCGGACTTCTATGTGGCATTGGGAGAGGGCATTAACGGAGCGACGGCTGCGGGCGTTGCGATGCTCGCGGCTCAGTTGATGGAAGACCGCAACAGATACGAAGCCTGTTTGAGGACGGAAATGGTCCTTGCGGCTCTCCTTGAAGCGAAACTCCGGGGATGGCAGGAAAAACTCGATGCACGGCGCCAGACGACACAAAGAGGAACCGGCTCCGGGAACAGCCCCGACACTGACGCAGATTCCGGCTCCGGGTCTGAAGAAGAAACAGACACATAAATTCTGCTTCTGATCTGGCACCTTTCTTGCAGTTATCCATGCGGAACATCTTGACCCTGATACGAACGGACAAGGTAAGAGCGCATGTCTTTGGGTGCTATGGATTCGGCGCTGTCCGGTCTGCGGATCGCGCAGCAACAGTTAAATATCGTTTCGACGAATATCGCCAATGTCGGTACGGACGGCTACACGCGCAAGATCCTGCCTCAGTCGACCGTTGCGATTAACGGCGAAGCCGTTGGCGTCACATCGGAAATCGTGACACGCTATGTCCGTGCCACACTTGCGCGCGAGGTCTGGACGCAGGTCAGCGTTACTTCGGGGCTTGAAGTTACGCAAAGCTACCTCGACAACATCCAGAATTTTCACGGACCGTCCGATGCCGAGGTCTCTCTATCGGCAATTATTTCCGGCCTCCGGGATTCTTTTTCCCAATTGTCGGATCTGCCGGAGGATGATTTCCTTTTGCGCGAAACGCTCAATCAGGCGCAAAGCACAGTCTCCAAGATCAACGATTTTGCCGATCTTCTGATCGATCAGCGCAACGACACCCAGACGGATATTCAGGTCGCGGTGAACCGGGTGAATGATTTGCTCGAACAAATCGAAACCCTGAACGACGATATCAAGGGGAATACGGCTCTGAACAAGACGACGGCCCAGCTTGAAGACCAGAGGGATATTGCCGTCAAAAAACTCTCGGAACTGATGGAAATTACATTCTTCACGCGCGGCGACGGCCTGATGGTCATCCAGACCGCGCGGGGAGAACAACTCGTCGATGACGATGTGACGCCGCTTTATTTCAGCCCGAGCCCGATCGGGACACAATCTTCCTATCCGGAAAATGTTGCGGGAATCTGGCTTGGCGGCAATCCGGCTGAAACGGCGAATGCGTCGGATATCACGGAAACCGGCCTCGGCGGAAAAATCGGTGCGCTTCTGGATTTACGGGACGAAGTTCTGCCGCGCTATCTCGCACAGCTTGACGAATTTTCGCATAAACTCGCCACTCGTTTCGCCTCGCAAGGCCTTGAGCTGTTCACGGATCCAAGCGGAACGGTCCCGCCCGATACGGAGCCGACGCCGGATCCGCCCGGTCCGGCAACGGCCGTATCCTATGTCGGGTTTTCTACGAGCATTCAGGTCAACGACGCCGTTGTCGCCGATCCGTCCCTGATCCGGTCGGGGACGGTGACAAGCGACCGCCCGGTCCAGACCGGATCGAACGAGGTAATTCGCCGGATCGTCGAGTTTGCCTTCGGTGATGTCGCTTATCAGGAGGCGGTTGGAACGAACGATATCCGCGCGCAGGCGACCGGTGGTGTGACATTGCAGGAATGGCTCGGGATTTACTCTACCAATCAGGTGACAGGGACGACCAGCGTCGAGCAGTACAGCGATATCGCCACGCTGTTCGCATCCGGCGGGGATATTTTTATTCCGGCCGCTCCGCCTCCGGCCGAGACGGATCAGTTCCAGTTGACGTTCGATAACTATAACGCCGCAGGATCGACGACGATCACAATCGACCTCAGCGATGCGGCCGCCAATTATCCGATCGGAGTCGGGATTAATGACGCGCTGGACCAGATTATCAGCGAAATCAACAACCAGATTGCGCTGGCGGGGATTCCGGCGGATGTTGCGGCAAGCGCCTCCCGGAACGCTTACGGCCAGCTTGTTCTAAACAGCCGCGCCGATATCACTGTGACCGGCTCCGGGTTTGCAGCCGAGGCGATGGGAGATGACGGCCTTGAATATCTGGGTTTGAGCGAAGGGACCTATCAGGCCGAAGATCCCTATTTCGAGATCCAGATTGGAAACAAGGACCGCGTGAAAATCACAATCGAGCCCGGCGATACGGAAACGGATCTTGAGAACAAGCTGACGTGGGACACGGCGAGCGGGACCGGCGTTCCGGGATTGTATGTTGATATCGATGCGTCCGGGAACCTGACATTAAGGCCCGGAAACGACGACAGCAACGGCGGGCCGGTTTTCGGGGGCGATATGAAACTCTTTGCCGGAACGATCGATGCCGACGGGACGGGCGGAATCGGCGTCCCGGCCGGTGTGAATATCATCTCGACCCTGTTCGGCAGTTATACGGCCGGTCCGCCGCTTCAGGAGTCTTCTCCGGTAAACGATGTGACCTACGGGTCTCTGGAAAGCTCGGTTGCCGGAGCAGGAACGGTCCAGTTCCGCAGTGAATATCTCGGGCCGAATGCAACGGTCAGTACGCAAATTACGGGTGCAACAAATTTGATCGATTACGCTCAGCGGATTATCGCCCAGCATGCCGAGGAAGCAACCCAGAGGACCGAGCAATACAAGGACGAACAGACCTATCTCGAACTGGTCGAGCGTCAGCTTGCCGATGAGTCAGGAGTCAATATTGATGAAGAGCTTTCGCACATGATCGTGATTCAGACGGCCTATAGCGCCGCCGCACGGGTTCTGACCGTTGTTGATGAAATGTTCGCACAATTGATTGAAGCTGTATAAGGAGAAAGAAGAGGAAATCGACATGACATATATTTCAACGATGGGCCAGGCGCTGGATCAGATCGAACGTCTGAAAAACATGCAAAGCCAGCTTTCCACTCTGCAATATCAATTGTCTTCCGGAAAGAAGGCGGACTCGTTCAGCGGTCTGGAAACGGATACCCTGCCGCTTCTGCGGGCCCGCACAAAGCTTCAGGCTTTCGAGACATATGAGATAAACATTACACAGGCCGACCGGCGGATCGGTCTGATGGTTACGGCCATTAAGGAGTTTAAAACGCAGGCGCAGAACGTTGAAGAAGCCGTGATCGGTCAGATTCAGCAAGGAGAGGTCGATATGGGAGTGGTCACGGACCTGTCCAACAATATCGACGATTTTTTGATCGATCTTGTGAACACAAAAGATGGAGAACGCTACCTCTTCGGCGGCGCAGACGGCGGCAACAAGCCGCTTGAGAACACAGGCTTGCTTGACACGTTCACGCAAAGTCAGGTTGACGACTGGATCAACGGCGTGATCGATACGGATACGCTGATTGCCAATATCAAGGACCGGACGGTTCTGAACGATACGACAGCTGGCTACAATGCGGCGCTGGCCAGCAGCGAGGCCGGAAACGTTTTTGTCCGGGTCGATGAAACGACGGAGCTCGATTATACGGTCAAAGCCAATAACGATGGATTCCGCGATATTGTCGTTGCCGTGTCCATGCTGCGCTCCATCGGCGCACAGATCGATCAGGTCAAGCTCGGCGACAGCGATCCGGCAACGACGGTCATTCCGCCCGGAACCGACGATCAGGACCGGACCGATAATTTTTTCGAGCTTTACAACGAACTCGCCCGGATGATCAATCAGGGCGTGACCGATCTCGAGGGGGAGAGCGAGCAAATTCAACAGGTGCAGGCCCAGGTTCAGGCACTGGAAGAGGACTATCTGGTTGCCAAGGATAATTACCAGACAATCGTCTCAAACATTGAAGACGCGGACATGACCGAGGTTGCGCTGAAGATAAATACGTTCATGATTCAGCTCAACGCCTCTTTCCAGACGACGGCATCCTTGCGCGACCTGACGCTCGTGAATTTTATTTAGACCGTGTTTTACTATTGCTCAACAGGAGCGGACGCATCGCCCTGCGGCTGGGCCTCGACGCGGTCGGCGACCAGATCGTAAATCCGGGCGTTTTCCTGCATTTGTTCGTTCAGATCGGCGTTTTGCTCGCCGATGGTCCGGAAGAAGCTTCCGGCCTGACGAAGGAGTTGTGCGGCGATTTCAGCGTTTGTCGGCATCAGGACGATCCTGTCTGTTCGTTGTTTCTCTTAAAACCTCGTGAAGCCTAACACATCAACATAAGGAATCAACCGCCCCGGACCGGGTTTTCTTTATGCGGAGGCCTATGCATCAATATTCGTGACTTTCAGGGCATTGTCCTGAATAAATTCGCGGCGGGGTTCGACGACATCCCCCATCAGGGTCGAGAAGATGCTGTCCGCTTGCGCGGCATCGTTGATCTTGACCTGAAGAAGGGTCCGGGCCTCCGGATCGAGCGTCGTCTCCCAGAGCTGTTCGGGGTTCATTTCCCCAAGACCTTTATATCTCTGGATCGTCAGCCCCTTGCGCCCATAGACCATCACGGCTTCATGGAACGTCGAGGGACCGATCACGCGGGCAAGTTTTTTCTCCCCGGCCATGAGCTCGGCCGGAGCCGCAAAAGCCTCGGCCAGCCATGTCGACGCGCCGTGGAGACGCCGTGCGTCCGGCGTTTTGATATGGTCCGGCGTAATACGGTGGCGTTCCGTCACGCCGCGCAAGGTCCGCGAGATGGCATACCCGTTTTCCGGCGTAAAGATCACCGCCCAGCCACGATCGCGCTCAGGCTCAAAAGCGTTCAGACGCTCGGCCAGGCGCGCCGCATATTTTGCACCGAGAGCCGAATCGCCAAAAATCCGGTCATCAAAAGCCCCCGCGATCGCGCTTTGCTCGGCGATATGCTTGTTGCCGATTCGACGGGTCAGAGACTCAAGAGACACCAGAACCGGATCCGTACGCAAAATCAGATCACGCAGATCGTTGCCGGAGCGAATCACTCCGTCATGCTGTTTCAGGACCGCGTCGGTCAAGGCCGAATCGATGAGATAATTTTCCATCGCGGCTTCGTCCTTGAGATAAACCTCTCCCGCGTTCCCGCGCTTGACCTTGAAGAGCGGCGGCTGGGCGATATAAAGATAGCCGCTTTCAATAACTTGCGGCATGTGCCGGAAAAAGAATGTAAGCAAAAGCGTCCGGATGTGCGAGCCGTCAACATCGGCGTCAGTCATGATAATAATTTTATGATAACGCAGTTTCTCGATATTAAAATCGTCTTGCCCGATCCCGGTCCCCAGAGCCGTAATCAGTGTCCCGATTTCGGCGGAGTTCAGCATTTTGTCAAAACGCGCACGCTCGACATTCAGAATCTTCCCGCGCAAGGGCAGAATCGCCTGCGTGTGGCGCATCCGCGCCTGCTTGGCGGACCCGCCCGCGGAATCACCCTCCACGATAAATATTTCGGCTTTGGAGGGATCGCGCTCCTGACAGTCGGCGAGCTTCCCGGGCAAATTCGAGACATCGAGAACGCCCTTACGCCGCGTGAGCTCCCGCGCCTTGCGGGCAGCTTCCCGGGCCGTAGCGGCTTCAACGATCTTGCCGACGATCATTTTACCCTCGGCCGGATTTTCTTCGAGCCACGTCCCAAGCTCCTCGGCGATCACGCTTTCCACGACCGGGCGCACCTCGGAGGAAACGAGCTTGTCTTTGGTCTGTGAAGAGAATTTCGGATCGGGAACCTTGACCGACAGGACGCAGGTCATGCCCTCGCGCATATCCTCACCGCTCAGTTTGACTTTCTCTTTTTTAAGAAGGCCTTTTTCCTCGGCATAGCGCGTCAGAACCCGCGTCAAAGCCCCCCGGAACCCGGCGAGGTGGGTCCCCCCGTCACGCTGGGGAATATTGTTCGTAAAACAAAGCATCGTCTCGTGATACGAATCGGTCCATTCCAGCGCAGCCTCGACGGTAATCCCGCTGGCGTCGTCTTCGTGACGGACGGAAACCGGTGCTTTCAAAAGAGATTTTTTGGCCCGGTCGAGATACCGGACGAAGCTGCAAATCCCGCCCTCATAGTGAAGCTGGATTTCTTTTTGCTCACTCTTGTCTTCCGGGCGGCGGTCGCTCACGAAAATATTGACGCCGGAATTCAGGAACGCCAGCTCACGCAAGCGATCTTCAAGCGTTCCGAAATCGAAATCCGTCATCGTGAAGGTTTCCGAAGACGGCAGGAACGTGATCTCCGATCCGCTGCGCTCGCCCGGCTCCAGATCCCGCACAGGCTTCAAATCGCCTTCCGGGTCGCCGTGACGAAAGCGCATCGTCCATTCTTTTCCATCCCGCCAGATCCGCATCTCCAGCCATTCGGACAGCGCGTTCACAACAGACACCCCGACCCCGTGCAGACCGCCGGAGACCTTATAGGAATTCTGGTCGAACTTCCCGCCGGCGTGAAGCTGGGTCATAATGACCTGCGCGGCGGAGACGCCCTCTTCCTTGTGCGTATCGACCGGAATCCCGCGCCCGTTATCACGGACGGAGACCGATCCGTCCGCGTTCAGAACCACATCAATCCGGTCGCAATGCCCGGCCAGCGATTCGTCAATCGCGTTATCGACAACCTCATAGACCATATGATGCAGGCCCGTGCCATCATCCGTGTCGCCGATATACATGCCGGGACGTTTACGGACGGCCTCCAGCCCGCGTAAAACCTTAATCGATTCCGCGCCGTAGGTATTGCCGTTCCCGGTTTCGGCGGCGGGTAAATCCTGTTCTGTACTCATGATCATCCGTTTTTGTTTGTCTCATTTAAAAAGGCTCCAGGGGGACACAATCTAGATTGTGTCCCCACAAGCACTCTCTTCTGGATCCCGGCTTTCGCCGGGATGACGGGGAGAAAAATGTTTTCAACCCTTTTCCGAATTTATAGCAGTCCGGGCTTCAGAATAACAGGATTAAACGCCCGAAAAGGCTTTAAAACTGGGTAAAAACGACCAGAGCGGCAACACTGGCGACAATCCCGAACCCGGAGAGCAAATCGGCCTCTTCCCGCTTTCCCTTCAGGCGGTCGTAAAGCAGGATCCAGACCGGAACGCTGAGGTAAAACATCGTCACATAAGCGGGATTCTCAACCATCGGAATCGCGTACCATTTCGGGATAACGCCGCCGATCCAGAGGAGGGCCATCACGATCCCGAAAAAAATTGTCCGTTTTGAGAAAAATCCGGATGTGATGCGTGTATCGCAAGGCAGGCGCCGGGTAAAGGCCGGAAAGAGCCGAATCGCAATATAGCAGCAAAAAACGATGGAGCATTGTGCCGTGACATAAACATATGCCGCGTATTCATGCGAGCCTTTGGCGTAGTCGATCGCATAGCGTCCGCAAAAAAAAGCGATGATGTGTATAAGCAGAACCGGCAGCACGGTTTTGAAGACCGGGAAGCTGATCGGACATTTGCGCAAGCGAATGGCGAAATATACCGCGGCCAGAAGAGATAGCGTAATTCCGGCCGTCCGGCCGGGGGTCTCCAGATAATCGAAAAACAAAAGCGGGTTGAGCGCGATCCAGACGACAAACACCATGATTTCGTTAAAAGGGAGGAAGCGACTGACGAGTCCGGCTCCGCTCTTTGAAATCAGTCCGATAAACACCAGATCCGCATAAGAGACGAGAAGAGCGTTTCCGGCCATCAGGGCATAAAATTGCCAGGCCTGCGGCCAAGCGACAAACGGTGCGAACGGCAAAAGCATCAACACACAGAAAAGCCGCATCCAGAACGCGAGATCTTCCGCCCGGACGTGCGAGACTTCGTTCACAATCCTGTAGATGACGGTGGCAAGGACACAGATTGAGGCCGCAAAGATCCAGATGGCATCAGACATATATGCTATTTTCTGCTACATAAACTGCGTAAAAAAGACCAGTGCCGCGACACAGGCAACTATCCCGAACCCGGACAGCCTCAAAGAAAATGCGCGACAGAACCGTTCCAAAAACGAGGACCAGAGACGCCGCCACCCAGGATAAGTCCGTTAATCCCATAACCTAAACCCCTTTCATGTTTATGCTAAATGACACAATTCTGCGTGTATTGGAACAACTGTTTTTATAGTTATTCGCGATAAAAATTATACACCTTGAATTGTCATTGCGAGCGACCAACGGGAGCGTGGCAATGACAAAAACTGATTCGCCCACGGCTCGGAATCCATGGTTAACGCGGTTTAATTTTCAGGATGCTCAAGAGGATAGAAACATCCCAGCCTGCTGATTTTCTTCGTGTTTTTACGCTTCCCTTCCCCTGATCCCGGCGGACAAGGTCCAGTGCAAACCGCCTGACGACAGCCATATTTTTGGCTCCGCTCCCGCTCCGGTAGCGCGAATAATCGTCTTTGAACGCGACATCCAGAAGCCAGTGCATGCTTTCCACGCCCCAATGTCCTCGGCTGCCCGCCGCAATCCTCTCAATATCAGGAGCCAATGAGCAAATATAATATCGTGTATCTATAGTACACTTGTTTTTATATTCTGTCCTATTCACAACTTTCACTATGGACTTTATGTGCGAGAAGCGCATTGCGCCCGGATAAGACTTTGAGCCGCATAGCCATTCCACCTCTCCGGAGACAATGTATTCCCGGCCTTCAATTCGTCCATGCCCCTTCTCAAGGGTCGTTTTCCGGATCAGTCGCTCTTCCGGTGCCGTCCTGAAATAATCGGCAATTTCCTTTTCCAGATTCCTTTGGTTGCCTTTGACCATAAGGAGAAAATCGGCTCCGTGAGAGACAATCCGCTCGGCGATTTCAACCTGACAACCCATGGCGTCGATGGTCACCAGAGAGCCCTTTAATTGCTTCTTTTCCGCCAGCTCATCGAGGAGTTCCGGTATGGCTGTAATCTCGTTCGTTTTCTCTGGAACGCCAATCTGAGCAAGGACCAGACGTGCATTTGTTGCATACGCACTGAGCGTGTGAAGGGGCTTGATGCCCTTCGCCTTGTCGTGTGTCCGTCGGGATGTTTTTCCATCTATGGCGATATGATCATGTGCGTCCGGCCACAGGTCTGCGGTCCAGTCATCAAAGCACCGGGCAAACAGGGCGGGAGGAACACGGTTTACCAGAGCGCGTATCCATCTGGCGCAAGGAATGCCATTTTCATATGCAGAAAATTGACGCAGAAAAGGAAGATTATGCTCTCCCCATGCGACAATATCGTCGAAGTCATCACAAGAAGAAATCGTTGCGCATGTAAGTAAAAACAATATTTCGTTAAGTGGAAACATGACCCGGTACGGATCGCGCTGATCGTCAATCTCTGAAAAATGGCGTAAAAGAAGGGCTACGCGATCTTTGACTAACTCCTCATCGCTGGGCTCCGGGAAAAGTAATTCTATGTTGGATGTCATGGGGGCTCTCTGTTGGGGATGGCGAATCACCCTCAAAGAGAATCACATCTCAAATAGCAAGGCAAAAGTTTCGTTAACCATGACTTCCGAGCCGTGGAACAAATATCACTTGCGCTTTTCAAATCTTGTGATTTGATACAAAAATCGGTTCGCAGACCGGGAGAGTTAGGGGCAGGACCTATAAATAATATCGCATTCTGTTCCCCGAGAACGGTAAAGATGTCAGGAAAGCAAGCGAAAGCATAGTTTCCCCTACGGTGAGCTTGCTTGACGACGCAGATTTGCCGTTCACGGAGAACCTCTGTGAGGCGCGGCAAATTTTTGCATCTGTGCGCTCAAATCTCTTGACCGTAGCCCCGCTACGCTCTGCGAGATTTTCCCGCGCATCTGTCAAAAATTTGACACGCGCAGAATCGACATTATTTATAGGTCCTGCCCCTAAGGAAATTCAAAAACATATACGCTAAGGAGACAATACAATGACGAAAACAATCAAATCATTCATGCTGGGCGCCGCCGCCCTTGCTTTCGGCGCCATCCTGTCCACATCCGCCATGGCCGAAAATCCCGCCAAATCTGCAATGGAAACAGCGAAAGAGCAGATGAAATCCGCAAAAGAGCAAATGCAATCGGCAAAAGAAGACGTCAAAGACACAAAAGACATGTCGGAAGACACCAAAATGATGGCTGAAGAAGCAAAAGCCATGGAAAAGGACGCCGAAGAAATGGCCCGGGAAGCTGATGAGTTAGGGGCCGAAATGGATCATATGACAGATGAACTTGATCAGATGCATGAAGAAATGGACAGCGAAATGGAAGAGGCTGATTATGGAGAAGAGCACGAAGACTCCCATGATCGTGAGGACGCACACTGATTTTTCTGTAGAAATCAGGGACCATGCTCGCCGGTCTCGTTTAATACAGACGCAGGACGTGTTATTCTACCCCCTGCCCGTCTGCAAGATTTTCCTGCACATCTGTTAAAAAATTCCCCGGGAAAGCCTTTGCGCCTTTCCGGTTTTTTTTACGGCGTTATTCTTTCTGTCCGCCCAAAGTAAACAAGCGGAAAGCCCCCTCGTCAAAACTTGCCCCTTCCGTCTGAGCCTCATCCAGAATGGTTTTCTCGAGTTTCGCCCCTCTAAAATCGGCCTCGCGGAGATCACAGCCCTGCAGATTGGCATAGGACAAATCTGCGCCAGACAGAATGGCGCTCTTGAAATTGGCGCCGGACAAATCCGCATAACGGAAATTCGCGCCCTCAAGGTTGCAGGGATTAAAACGTTTCACGCCGCTGCCGCCACCGCCGAACATCAAAGCCGAGAAATTCGTGCGCCGCAGGCGGGCATGGGCAAACATGGCCCCTTTGAAACTGGAGCCGCGCAAATCGGCCTCTTCCATATCGCAGCTCCGGAAATCCGCCTGATCCAGAAGCGCGCTTTGCAAATGAACCTGGTACAGATTCATGCCGAAGAAACGCCCGCGCACGGCCTTAATGGCTGTCAATTGCTCTTGCTTCAAAGACTTGAGAGGACGAAGGTCAAAACCGCTCAGATCAAGTTGCCCTCCCTCTTTTCCTGCTGTCGTTACCCAGAGCCGATGCTCCTCAATCATCTGCGCCAAAGGATTTGTCAGCTCCATCACGGAGGTGCCGATATTCTCGTCCGTCACGGCGCCGGTCAGATCCGCGTCCAGTCCCCGCAATTCATTGACGTCGACATCCGTCAGAATCGCCGAGGTCAGATCCGCCCCTTTCAGTTTGCAATCCGTGATTTCTGCACCGGACAGGTCCGCTCCTTCGAGACGCGCGCCGGACAGGTCCGCCCGGCTGATATTGACGCCCGCCATAATCGCATCGGAAAAATCCGCCCGGTTTGCAAGCGAACCCGCCAGGCGTGCCCCCGACAGATTGGCTCCCCGGAAACAGGCGCTTTGACCCGAATCATATTCTCCATCCGTAGAGAACCCGCCGACTCTCAAATCCGCCGAGTCCAGATTGGCCTCTTCAAGACTGGCGCATTCAATACGGGCGCCTCGCATATCCGCCCGAACGAAGCTTGTCCGGTTCAGGTTCGCATTTTGTAAATTGCAAGCGTATAAAACAGATTCCTGAAAATTCGCCTCACTCAGATCCATGCCTTCCATGTTACAACCGGTAAAATCAGCCTGACGCATATCCTGCCCGGCTAAAGACAAGCCCGACAAATCCGTTTTACGAAGCACGGCACGCCGTCCGCCAAGGCGCCCTTCCATATAACGTTCATGCAAACGAACGAGGGCATTCAACTGGTCTTGTGAAATCCGTTCAAGGCCCTCGCGTCCGTCCAGAGACGGAGACGATGAGGAAGATTGCGGAGGGAGTGTTGTTTTATCTATTGGCATCAGGTTTCTCAGTTCTCCGGGGAGGCCCCTTTCTCGTGATTTTCGATCATTTTTTCAAGAGATGTGCGCGCTTCAATCCCGGACCAGTCCGCATCTCCCTCGAATCTATATAATACCCGCCCGTCCGGACCGATGAGAAATGTCGTCGGCATACCCCTGAGTGGCAAACGGTCGACAAGTCCGCCATCTCTGTCAATATACCGGGCGACACCTCCAAGACGGTTGTCCTCAACGAAAGAAAAAACGTCCGCCGGCGTTTTGTTTTCATCAATGGAAACCGCGAATATTTTCAAACGGGACGGATCACTGCGCTGCGCAAGCCGATCCAGAGAGGGTAACTCCATAACACAGGGAGGGCACCAGGTCGCCCAGATATTAAGAAGAACATAACGCCCTTTATAAGCGGACAGGGAAACCCGGCCTTCCCTGCCAAAAAAAGATATACTTTCCGGAAGACGAATGGCCTCTTCGCCCTCATAGTGCACAACCCCGGCAAAAACATCCAGAAAATCCCCGCGGACTCGGGAATCACGGGTTTCCACATGCCAGTCCCAGACCGTTTTTCCCAGAACAAGGACGGTCAGGACAAGAAGGATAACCAATATGGACCACAGGCGCTGGATCATCTGGCGAACCGGAAAGGGCAAAAGAATGGGTCTGGACGAAAGCACAAGACTTTGCGAATATCATCATAGCCCTTGAAAAGGCGCCGGACAACAGACAAAAAAACAACCGGAAAAATCGAAGATGTCAAAAAAACAGCGAATAGAGATAGATTTCATCCTGAAAAAGCAATATGTAACAATATTGCTGGGAACCGTCCTTTATCTGGGCGCCGCCCCGCTCTCCGCCTGCGGGATCAAGCCGGACAGGCTCTCCCCTCCGGAGACCGCAAAAGACTCTCTCTCCGCGCCGGAAAAGGAAAGAATGGAAAATTTCCCGAATACATATCCCGATCCGGATACGTTATAGGATCTCTCCGACATGCGCCCGGACATAAACTACAATCCCCAAAACAAAGATCTTGAAATCGGCGGCCTTTCCGCCGCCGCGATTGCCGAAAAATTCGGCACGCCCTGCTACGTGTACAGCGCGAACGCCATTCAGGCGCGCCTGAAAACCCTTCAGCGCGCCCTCGGCGCAGCAGGAATCGGAGAGAGAACAACGATTTGTTTTGCCTGCAAGGCCAACGACCGGCTCGGCGTTCTGGCCGAAATCGCCGCCCTTGGCGGCGGCGCGGACATCGTCTCCGGCGGGGAGCTCAAAAAAACGATGAGTGCCGGAATCCCGCCCGAAAAGATCGTATACTCGGGCGTCGGAAAATCCCGCGAAGAATTACAATCCGCGCTTGACGCCGGGATCCTGCAGATCAATGTCGAAAACGGACAGGAACTAAAACTGATTTCCGAAATCGCAAAAAGCGCGAAAGCGCACAAACCGCATGGAACTGGAATTTCCCTGCGCTACACGCCCAACATCTCTTCAGACACGCACCACAAAACGGCGACCGGACACACCGAAAACAAATTCGGGCTAAGCGAACACGCCGTAACCACACTGGCGCGCACGGCAAAAGAAGCGCCGCATCTGCGCATGCAGGCAATCTCGATCCATATCGGATCCCAGATTGTCAATCTCGACAATTATGACACTGCCTTTCAAAAACTCCGCGCGCTCGTGGATAAACTCGCGGAAGAAGGAATCACCCTCTCGCATATTGATCTTGGCGGCGGCATGGGCATTTCCTACGGCCGCGGAACAGAAATCGATATCGAGGCCTACACGCGCCTGATCGCCAGACATTTCGGCGACACAGACCATAAACTCATCATCGAGCCGGGCCGTTATCTTGTTGCCGAGGCCGGAGTCTTGATCGGAAAAGTCCTGTATACCAAGGAACGTGCAAGCAAAGCCTTTGCCATTCTCGACGCCGGAATGGATGCACTGATGCGCCCGGCCCTGTATGACTCCTGGCATGACATCGTGCCTCTTCATGCACCGGACAAAGACGCGCCGCTCAAAACATACGATATCGCGGGCCCGATCTGCGAGACGGGCGATATCTTTGGCAACGCGCGGACATTGCCGGAGCTCCGCCCCGGAGATCGTCTCGCGGTCCTTGATACCGGAGCATACGGCGCGACAATGTCGAACCGCTACAATGCTCGCCCGTCCATCCCGGAGATTCTGGTCAAAGACGGAGCCTGCCGCCTGATCGTGCAGCCCCCATCCATCGACGACATCATCGACGCCGAAAGAAAATTGGTCTTTGAGTCCAGGGTAAAGACGTGAGATCCTTCCCGAATGATGAAGGGACTTCGACTGACATTTCTGAAAATCCTGACAGGCTGGGCAATCCTGAGGGAACATTACGGACCCGCACTTTTGCGTCCGGCGATGGCCCTTGGAAGCTACGCAATCCTGTGCTTTTACGGATTCAACACGCTGTATCTGGCCCTCGGCGTTGCCGGCTACATTCTTTACACCCTGATCCGGGCCGTCCGTGCGCCCGCTCCCGACCTTAAACGCCGCGCAATCCTGCGCCGGATCGAACAGGAAAACGGCCTGCGCCACCGCCCCCTGACAACGGCGGACCAGACATTCCCCTCTTCGGAACAAAATACGCTCTGGCGGCGAGAACAAACCCGCCGGAGAAACGACATCACCGCAAAAGCCGCAACGCTGCGCGCCGCCCGCGCCATTCCGGCATGGGCCCGGCAGGATCCATATGCGCTGCGCTACCTCATCGCCGCCGTCATCCTCCTCGGGATCGTCATCAACGGCCCGCAAGAAAGTCTCTCGCGCCTGATCCCGCAATGGCCGTTTTCGGCATCGTCATCCACCGGAGAGACCGGGCCACGGCTTGTTCTGCGGCTTGTCCCGCCGGAATACACCGGCCTGCCCCCGTTCGAGATCACAGACGAACATATCCACAGTGTCAATGCACCGGAAACGATCCCCTCAGGAACGGTTCTTGAAGCGCTGACAACCGGAAAATTTTTGACGTATAATGTGAACATCGACGGCCAGAACATTCATAAAAAGAAAGAAAGTGGAAACCTCTACTCCGCGACCCAGATCCTGACCGCCGAAACGGATCGGGACCTGACCCTCAAAATCAAAAAAACGTTCCAAACAGTTGATATCTATCACATAAAAATCGTAACGGACAAACCCCCGAAGATCCGGATCGCCGATCCACCGCGCACAACGTCTCTTGGCGAATTGCGGGTCCCCGTTCAGGTTTCAGACGATTACGGCCTGCGCAAACTGGTCCTGCACGTATCCTTTCCGGAGGATCCGTCGGCGGAAGATTTCAAGATATCCCAGGATGTCTGGCTGGCCACGCCGGACAGCGAAGCGGCCTCATTCTCCCCCCTGTTCGACCTCTCCGGCCACCCGAAAGCCGGAGAAAAAGCCGTCATCCGGATCCGGGCCGTCGACGCGGCCGGCCAATGGGCGGACAGCAAACCGGTGACGGAGGTCACGCTTCCGGTCCGGATTTTTCGGGATCCCGTCGCCCGCCGCCTTGCCGAAATCCGCAAAGATTTGCTCCTCCACACGGACAACGAAACCCTTGTCAACAGCATCAACGGAATCGAGCACATCCTGCGCCGCCCGGACATGTTTGATTTTAACCCCGTTGTGACGATGGGCCTGCGCAGCGCCATCTCGATGCTCGCCTACTCTTTCCCCGAACCGGATAACATAGAAAGTGCCGCATTGCTTTGGGACCTCGCCGTCCGGATCGACAGCCGGGGCCTTGGCGACGCGATTCAGGATCTCCGCCAGGCCGCCGAAAACATGCAGGCCATGATCCGGAACCCGTCCGCGACCTCCCATGAAATCATGCGCGCAATCGAAACCTATCAAAAAGCCCTCGCCCGCTATCTTCAGACGCTTCAATTCGACCTTCTCCGGCAGGCCGATATGGATGATCTTGCCGACATGCTCTCTGCGATGCAGCAGGGTCAAATGAACGCGAAGCCGCCCAAAACGCTTCAGGATCTCCTTCAGGACCTGCGGGAAGCCGCGATGCGCGGAGATCACGAAAAAATGCAGGATCTCATGAGCCGCATGCAGAATTTTATGGAGAACCTCAATTCCGGAATCCAGTCCATGCCGCTCGGGCAAATGGCGCAAAGCGCCGAAGCCCTGCGCGATCTCCAGAACATCACAAGCGAACAGGAAAACCTCCTCCACAGCACGGAGAACGCGCGCCCCGAGGACGTACAGACGCGCGGCGCTTTGGAACAAGAACAGAGCCACTTGCGCGAAAGGCTGGAATCTTTCCTGAACACAATGGGCCCCCGCCTGCCGAAAGACGTAAGCGACACTCTCGGCACGGCAGGGGACCACATGGCGCAAGCCTCAATTGCTCTGGGCAGTGAGGGAGAAAACGAGTCTCTCGAACCGGCAAAAGACGCCCAGAAAATGGCGCTCGACGCCTTGAACAACGCGGCAGGAAAAATCACGGAACAACTCAAACAGCAGATCCGGCAAAGCATCGGGATGAGCGTTTCCCTCGGCTTCTCACAAGACCGCAGCCCACTCGGGAATCAGGGAGGACAGGGACAAGGCACGGTCAGTGATGACCGGAATGTGACCCTCCCGCAGGAGCGTCGTGAGCGTCTGATTGATGAGATTGCGGATGAAATTCGCCGCCGTGCATCGGAGCGTGATCGTCCTGATCCGGAACGTGAGTATCTTCAGCGTCTTCTGGAACGGTTTTAGCCGCTCCCGCTTTCGTTCCCGCCTTCACTTTCCCAAGCGCGAAAGACAGGCTCGCCGTCGCGGTCTGCTCCGGCACATCCTCCAGAACCGCATGAATCTGAACGGCTCCTTCCCCCTCAAGCATCCTGACCGGGCGCGCGATGACCTGCGTCCCGACATCATGGCCGAATTCATCCAGAAACAAGACGCGAATATCGGGAACGGAAGACGGCTCCCCGCGCAGATTGATCAGCGCGCCATCAAGAGAAATCCGGGGGTGGGCTCCCCCCTCTCCGTTAGCCATGACCCGGTCGAACACGACCCCGGAGCCGGGCACGTCAACCTCCATACCAAGGAGCATATAGAGCTGTGCCGAAGGAGGCCAGACAGAGACCATCGCATCTTTTAAAGGAATAAGCCCGGCGAACAACAGGACACACAAAGCCCCCGCGGCGGCGTAGCCGAATATCTGCGCTTGCGGATGATCCTCCGGCTCCGGCGGCGGAGATCTCCTGCGCGCTGCGGAACGCATCATTCCGGAATCGGCTTCTCCGGACCCGGAAGCGCCGGTCTCCTCATGTTCAACAAGAGCAACCTCGATATCGGACTCTATGTGCACAGCCTCTCGCGGCGGTTCGTCGTAATCCTCGACCGGCTCGTCATCAACCGGATCATCAGTTTGAATTTCGGAAACATCTCCTTCTTCCGGCCCCTGATGCCAGACATGGCCGCAAACGCCGCATTTAACCTGACGCCCGTCCTCACCGATCAGGTGAGAGGCGATCAAAAAACGCGCAGAACATTCAGGACAGGAAAGAATCATCGTTTCCGGCTTCAAAGTAGCAAGACAATACTTTATTCTAGGCATCCTGCCCCAGAAAACAAGAGACGAGTCTCCATGCGCCATTTCCCAAGATCGAGTTTTTCATTTTCTTTTTTCATTTCATCACTCCGGAAAGGGCGCACAGCTTTCCGGAAAAAAGTTAGTACGCAATCCCGGAACCTATATCGAGCTTTGAAAATCAAGGATTTTCATTTGGCGAGATTTGGTATCCGGGATCTTTTCCGGAAGCCCCCGGCTCTGCGCAAAATCTCTGTTTACACAGATCTTTTGCTTGTCCGGGGTTGCGCTTTTGGAGGCTTTGACAGGAATAACGGATATACAAATTTTTTCCGAGGAAAGATCTCTATTCTTTTTATCTGTATACTCCTGACGATTGCCTCTCCGGGAAACGGCTTACATGCATCCCCTCCTTGCGCCCCGCCGGAGAACCGCGCCTGCCTCCTCGCCGAGCTTGAGACCGCCGCGAACGAGATCAATGATCCGGACTGGCGGGACAAAGTCCTGCGGGAACTCGCCAAGACTTACGCCTCCGACGGCGCATATGAGAGAGCTATTGCCCTCCTTCCGCAAATCAGATCCCCCGACACGAAAGCCATGACAATCCGGGGGATTGGCATGGCTTTCGCCGAAAAAAACCCGGAGACTTTTTTCGCACGCCTGCGCGCGGAAGCGGATCGCATTGACCATCCCCCCTCCCACGCAATTGCGCTGACATACATTTCCATGGCGCAAGCCCGCGCCGGAGACGATGCGGGCGCGGCCCAAACGGCCGCAGAGATGAACAATCCCGCCCTGCGGAACAAGGCATATGCAGAAAACGCCGAGATACAAGCCGAACGCGAAGACCTGGTCGCCGCCTTCAAAAGTATCGAAATGATCGACGATCCGGCCTTCCGGGACAAGGCGCTAAGGCTCGTCAGTGAGATTCTGGCAAAAGAAGGCAACGCAACGGGCGCACTGGTCGCCGCCAGAGACATCGAAGACCCGCTGCAAAGAGCGCAGGCCCTGCAGCTTTTTCTCGACGTCCAGACGGCAGAGTAATTGTCTGAGAAAATTTATCCGGCTCAATCTATTGAATGAGGAACGGTATAAGAGTCGAGACGGCGGGCCGTGCCAATTTGTCGCGGAGATTATCTGTGACCGGATTCCCGCCCCTCTAGCCGAAAGCCTGTAAATCCGCTAGACTTCCCGCAACTGACCGGACGCGGCCGTTCGCCCGCAAAACGCATCACACAAAAAGCTATCAGGGGATCAGACACCATGAGCGGAAATCTTCACGCCCTCCACAAATCTCACATTGTTGCCAAAGACGGCTTCAACCGGTGGAAAGTCCCGCCGGCAGCGATTGCCATCCACTTGTGCATCGGCTCCGTCTATTCATGGAGTATTTTCAACCCGGCTCTGATCCGCTCGATCGGCGTCGCGGCCCCGGCCCCGGAAGACTGGGCGCTCTCCTCCGTCGTCTGGATTTTTTCCGTTGCCATTGCGTTTCTCGGCCTCTCGGCGGCCTTCGCCGGAAAATGGCTGGAAAAGGTCGGCCCGCGCATGGTCGGCGTCGTCGCAGCCTGTTGCTGGGGCGGCGGCTTTCTCGTCGGCGGACTGGGCATTTTGACACACCAGCTCTGGCTCCTGTATCTCGGATACGGGGTCCTTGGCGGTTGCGGGCTCGGCCTTGGATATGTTTCACCGGTCAGCACGCTGATCCGCTGGTTCCCGGACCGGCGCGGAATGGCGACCGGCATGGCCATTATGGGCTTTGGCGGCGGAGCCATGATCGGCGCACCGCTGAAGGAATTTCTGATCAAGACGTTTTACAAAGCGCCGGAATATCTCGGCAGCGTCGCCAGTAACAACCTGATCACCGAAGCCGGACGCCGCTTTGTCGAAACGGCAGACGGCCTGAAAGAAGTTGTTGTCGTCACCGCCTCGGACGTCCACTCAATGATCCGGCCCGGCCCGGAAGGCGTCTACCTCGCCGGAACGGGGGATGTCGGCATCTCGGGCGCGTTCTTCACGCTCGGGGTGATCTACTTCATCGTCATGTTGATCGCGGCCTTTGCCTTCCGCGTCCCGGCCGAAGGCTGGGCCCCGAAAGGCTGGACCCCGCCTTCCGACGAAGAACTGACACGGAAAATGCGGACCGTAAAACACGTCCACATTGATCAGGCCCTGCGCACCCCGCAATTCTATCTCCTGTGGGTCGTCCTGTGCTTTAACGTGACGGCGGGGATCGGCGTTCTCGGCGTTGCGAAAACCATGATGAACGAGATCTTCGGCACCGCTCTTCCCGGGGTCGTCGACGGCGCGTTCGCCGCGACCTATGTCATGATGATCTCGGTCTTTAATATGTGCGGGCGATTCTTCTGGGCGTCGATCTCGGATTTTATCGGCCGGAAAGTGACCTACACGATTTTCTTCGTCCTCGGCATGGCCCTGTACCTGTCCATTCCGTTTACGGCGGCGCAAATCAGCGTCGATCCGGCGGTGACATGGCTCGTGGTCTTCTATGCCGTCACGATGACGATCTTCACGATGTACGGCGGCGGATTCGCGACGATCCCGGCCTATCTGGCCGATATCTTCGGGACAAAATTCGTCGGCGGAATCCACGGGCGTCTTCTGACGGCCTGGAGTGCCGCCGGGATCCTCGGACCGATGGCGATTACGAGCCTGCGGGAAATGTCGTTGAAAGACGCGGTGCATGACCTCGTAAAAACCGTCGATCCGCAGGCCTTCGCTCAGAAATTCGGCGCAGGCGTCGAACAAATCGACCTCCTCCTCGCCGAGAAAACGGTCACCATCGGCAAGCTGATGGAAATCGCCCCGGAAGGCACAATCGATCCGACCAGCACGCTATACAACACCACGATGTTCTGTATGGCCGGCTTGCTCTTCATCGCCCTTCTGGCCAATCTTTCCGTCCGGCCCTGCCATGACAAACACTATATGGACGAAAAAGACGTATTGATCGAAGCGGCCGAATGAGCCTCCCGCTCCCCTCCTTCGATAAAAAAACATGGGCCGCACACGCCAAAAAGGACGCCGCTTTCTGGGCGGCGACCTGGGGCGGGTGCGGCCTGATCCGCCCCGCACCCGGCACATGGGGCACGCTCGGCGCAATCCCGCCCGCCTTGATTATCGCCGCACTCGGCGGCCTCCCGGCCCTGATCGCCGGAACGCTGTTCATCACGCTTGCCGGATACTACGCCGCCGGAATTTTTGAAAAACGCGCAGGCAAACACGACTCCTCAACCATCGTCATCGATGAAGCCGCCGGAATCTGGCTGACCTTCTGCATCGCGGGAACCTCGTCCTATGTGCTCGCCCCGGCATTTCTTCTGTTCCGCCTGTTTGATATACTCAAACCCGGCCCGATCGGCTGGGCGGATAAAAAACTGCCCGGCGCGCTCGGCGTCATGGTGGACGATTTGCTCGCCGGAATTTTTGCGGGAGCACTCATATGGGGAGCGGAAATCCTTGTCAGAACAACATCCATATCCACACATGTCCTCCCTGCGCTCCCGGCTTGATCGCCTGTTCACCCTTCTGGGCATACAGGGAAAAACGCTTGCAACGGCCGAGTCGTGCACCGGCGGCCTGATCGGCGCGGCGATCACAGATGTGCCGGGCGCATCCGAATTCTACGAACGCGGTTTCATCACCTATTCAAACGCTGCAAAACAGGACCTCCTCGGCGTCCCGGAGCCTCTCCTCGCCGCACATGGTGCCGTCAGTGAGCCGGTCGCCCGCGCCATGGCGGACGGCGTCCTGAATGCCGCCCCGAATGCGGATTGCGCCCTGTCGGTAACGGGAATCGCCGGCCCCGGAGGCGGAAGCCCGGAAAAACCCGTCGGCCTTGTCTTCATCGGCTGCGCCCTGCGTGGTGAAGAGACAATAGTCCAACGCCACGTTTTCCCCGGCGACAGGGCTGCCATCCGGGAACAAAGCGCCGCCGCAGCCCTTGATCTCCTGATCCGCAGACTGGAGACGATTTAGGGTCAGCCGGCGCTTGCTTTCCTCCCCCTTTTTGTGGTTTATCCATATCAGGCAGATGTGACGCATATCCTGCCCGATAAACCGCATCCCATCCCCACGGAGACCGATATTATGAGTGCCTCTTCCTCTCTTCCTTTAAAAGACATGGCCAATGCGATCCGCGCCCTTTCGATGGATGGCGTCGAGAAAGCCGCTTCCGGCCACCCCGGTATGCCGATGGGCATGGCCGATGTCGCGACGGTTCTGTTTTCGAAATTCATGACCTTTGATCCGTCCGCGCCGGAATGGTCGGATCGCGACCGGTTCATCCTGTCGGGCGGACACGGCTCGATGCTCCTGTACAGCCTCTTGTACCTGACCGGTTATGAGAAAATGACCGTTGACGAGCTGAAGAATTTCCGCCAGCTCGGCAGTCTCACTCCCGGACACCCGGAGGTCATGCCGTCCTGCGGGATCGAGATGACGACCGGTCCTCTGGGTCAGGGGATTGCCACCGCCGTCGGGTTCGCGCTGGCGGAGCGGATGCTCGCCGCCCGGTTCGGTGAAGAGCTTCAGGATCACTACACCTATGTCACGCTTGGCGACGGGGATCTGATGGAGGGGATCAGCCATGAGGCCTGCTCTCTGGCGGCCAATCTGAAACTCTCGCGCCTGATCGTTCTGTATGACGATAACGGCATTACGATCGACGGGAAAACAGATATTTCTTTCCCGGACGATACCCCAAAACGCTTTGAAGCATACGGATGGGATGTCCAAAGCATTGACGGGCATAACATGGCCGAGATCGAGGCCGCCATCGCCGCGGCCCGGAAGACGCAGACGCCTTCGCTCATCTGCTGCAAAACGACAATCGGCTTTGGCGCGCCGAACAAGCAAGGGACGTCCGGCGTCCACGGATCGCCGCTCGGGGCGGAAGAAATTCAGGCCGCCCGCAAAGCCTTGAACTGGCCGCATGCGCCCTTTGACATTCCGGAAGAGATCCTCTCCGCCTGGCGCGCTGTCGGCGCGCGCAGCAAGGATGCCCGCGCGGCATGGGAAACCCGTCTGGAAAACGCCGCCTGCAAAGCGGCGTTTGAGGCCGCCTTTACGCCCGGGATCGCACAGGATGTTCTGCGCCCGCTCATAGATGAGATCAAAGCCGCAGCGGCCAAAGACAAGCCGAAACTCGCGACGCGGAAAGCCTCCGGCAACGTTCTGGACAAGCTCGTGCCGGCCTTGCCGAAACTCGTCGGCGGATCGGCGGATCTCGGCGGGTCCGTGAACACGCGCGCAAAAGGCAGCGAAGTTGTCGCGCCGCCGGAATACAAAGGGCAATACGTCCATTACGGCGTCCGCGAGCACGGCATGGCGGCGGCGATGAACGGGATGGCCCTGCACGGCGGGATCATTCCCTATGCCGGGACCTTCCTGTCGTTCAGCGATTATTGCCGCCCGTCGATCCGGCTGGCCGCGCTCATGAAAACGCCGTCGATTTTTGTCATGACGCACGACTCGATCGGTCTTGGCGAAGACGGACCGACACACCAGCCGGTCGAGCATCTGGCGGCCCTGCGGGCTATTCCGAATCTTCAGGTCATGCGCCCCTGCGATCAGACGGAGACGGCGGAATGCTGGGAACTGGCCATCCGGAATACAAGCGGCCCGTCGGTCCTTTCCCTGACGCGGCAGGGGCTTCCGG
Organism: Alphaproteobacteria bacterium; assembly: GCA_028277665.1. GTDB lineage: Bacteria > Pseudomonadota > Alphaproteobacteria > Micavibrionales > Micavibrionaceae > JANQFU01. The sequence continues at coordinate 33,693 of JANQFU010000112.1, forward strand.
CCGTGCGCGGAGACCTTCCGCAAGATCAGGAGACAGAAAAAGAGAACCTGTGCGCGCGCGGGGCTTATATCCTCCGGGAGGCGGACGGCGATCTGCAGGCCGTTTTGATGGCGAGCGGATCGGAAGTCGAGATCGCGCTGGACGCAAAAACCCTTCTGGAGCGGCAGGGAATCGGAACGCGAGTCGTCTCCGTTCCGTGCCTTGAGCGGTTCCTGAGGCAGAGCGAACGCACCCGCGCCGAAGTCCTCGGCCCCTCCTCCTGCATCCGCTGCGCGGTCGAGGCCGGTGTGCGTATGGGATGGGATGCGCTTTTGGGAGAATCCGGCCTGTTCGTCGGGATGCGCGGGTTTGGCGAATCCGGACCGTATAAAGAGCTTTACGCGCATTTCGGAATCACCGCCGAAGATATCTGCGAAAAAGTTCTGGCCAATTTATCCTGAGCCCCTTCGCGCCAAAATGCACATTGACTTTGGCGCGAAGATTTGGTCTCTAGTGATACGGGGATCCTCGGTTCCCGACACAATGCATGCACGTCTGCAACATCAATCTGTATCTAAATCTGACTTCCAAAAATTCTTAACTTATCCAAGGGAGAGGGAAAGACATGGCTACTAAAATTGCGATTAACGGATTTGGCCGCATCGGTCGTCTCGTTTTCCGGGCGCTGTACGAATCCGGACGGAACGACATGGAAATCGTGGCAATCAACGATCTCGCGCCGATGGAAACAAACCGCGTTCTTCTGAAATACGATTCTGTGCACGGCGTCTTTCCGCATGACGTCTCCGCCGAAGGCGAAGACACGCTGATCGTCGACGGCAAAAGAATTAAAGTCGTGCAATGCGCGGATCCGGCCGATCTGCCGTGGGGCGAGCTTGACGTCGACATCGTCTTTGAATGCTCCGGCCGCTTCACGAAGCGCGACGACGCGAAAAAACACCTAGATGCAGGCGCGAAGAAAATCCTGATCTCCGCTCCGGCGACGGACGAAGACATCACGGTGGTCTACGGCGTGAACCACGACAAACTGACCGCCGAGCACAAAATCGTCTCGAATGCCTCCTGTACGACAAACTGTCTGGCCCCGGTTGCCTTTGCGGTGAACAACGCCGTTGGCATCGAGCATGGCTTCATGACGACGATCCACAGCTACACCGGCGACCAGCGGATTGTCGACACGATGCACAAAGACCTGCACCGGGCCCGCGCCGCGGCCTGTAACATGATCCCGACCTCGACCGGCGCGGCAAAAGCCGTCGGAAAAGTCCTGCCGGAATTGAGCGGAAAACTGGACGGTGTCGCGATCCGCGTCCCGACGCCGAACGTCTCTCTGGTCGACCTGAAGTTCGTCGCCAGCCGTGCAACGAGCGTCGAGGAAATCAATCAGGCCGTTATCGACGCCGCCGAAGGCCCGATGAAAGGCGTTCTGAATTACTACAGCGATCCGCTCGTCTCCAGCGACTTCAACCACCACCCGGCGTCCTCCAGCTTCTCGCTGGCCGGAACACGGGTTATCGAAGGCACAATGGTCCGGATCATGTCCTGGTACGATAACGAATGGGGCTTCTCCATGCGGATGCTCGACACCGCCGCGCGCATGATGGAAGTCGGCTAAGGACGGAAAAAAGCACAAGAACAAAAAGCCCTGCCGGCCGGCAGGGCTTTTTTTCTGCCGGAAAAGAAACTATATAACCTGAACTATGAATAAGAATAAGTTACAAAACCAACAAAACCAATCGTCATCCCGGCGAAAGCCGGGATCCAGAAAAACGAAACCAACCATACAGAG
>JANQFU010000106.1 GCA_028277665.1 Alphaproteobacteria bacterium
CGTTTCTGCGGGCCGCCGCGTAAAATAAGAAAAACGTTTTCTCTGGATCCCGGCTTTCGCCGGGATGACGTCGATTTATAAGATTTTTAAGTACTCTTACCCATAGCCGAAGTTAAAAAATAAGAAGAGGGCGGAATGTACAGTTTTCCCAATTATGAGGCCGCAGTCGACCGGCTTGTTCCTGTTTTAAAAGCCAGGCTCTCCGAGCGTTGTGAAGGCGCAGACGATAAACAAGCCGCTTTTGTAGGGTTCGCGGAAGACCTGTTTACAAAGATCCATCCGCTTGCGAGTAGAGGGAGTCCTGCGTTCGAACGTCTGGATGCGCCAAATGGAGACGTGAATATTCGGATACTGACAGGAGAGTCCGAAGACCGGCAACCGCAAATCTCTTTGAAGAATGAGGGGGAAGCCGGAGCGCTCACTCTTCACAATTTTATCCCGGAACGATACCAGATCAAAGGTTTCCGTGAAAACGAAACGCATTGCGGGGATTGCACCAAAGAGTACGGATGTACGGATATCGATAAAATTATCGAACACCTCGCCCGGGGAATTGTCGCGCGCGGGTGGCAGAACCGTCTTTATGCGTTTGCGTCATACGGGAATGCGCCGGCACCTCATGGCCCGGGTTAAAAGTTAAACTTTTCGCCCCTTTTGACTTGAAAGCACGGCAGATTATGCCATTTTAGAGACATTATTCCTTTGTCGGGTGAACCCCGGAAGACAGATCTCTAGGAAAGTGGTGTATATGACAGGCGAGCCTCCAAAAACCTATCCCGTTCTGCCGTTACGCGACATCGTGGTGTTTCCACATATGATCGTGCCGTTATTCGTAGGGCGGGAAAAATCCGTCAAGGCGCTTGAACGTGTGATGCAGGCGGACAAAAAAATCCTGCTTGTCACGCAAAAAGCTTCCACGCTCGACGATCCGGGACCGGACGATCTGTTCAGCGTCGGGACGGTCGGGACGATTCTCCAGCTTTTGAAACTCCCCGACGGAACGGTCAAGGTTCTTGTCGAAGGCGGGGTTCGCGTTCGCATGAACCAGATCATTGCCGTAGGCCCTTATCTTGAAGCGCAGCCGGTGGTTCTGGATGAAACTGTTCAGGTTCCGCTGGACGAAAAGGCCGTTGAAGACATGCAGGCTCTGGCCCGGACGGTCGCCGGGCATTTCGAGCAATACGTGAAACTGAACAAAAAAATTCCGCCGGAGGTCATTGTTACGGTCAACCAGATCGACGACCCGGCGCGGCTGGCCGATACGATTGCCTCTCATCTCGCTCTGAAAATTGAAGACAAGCAGCAGATTCTCGAAATCATCGATCCGCAGGACCGGCTGGAACAGATTTATAACTATCTCGAGGGCGAGATCGGCGTTCTTCAAGTCGAAAAACGGATCCGCAACCGCGTCAAACGCCAGATGGAAAAGACGCAGCGCGAGTACTATCTGAACGAACAGATGAAGGCGATCCAGAAAGAGCTCGGGGAAGGGGAGGACGGCCTCGATGAGCTTGGCGAAATTGAAAAGAAAATTGAAAATACCCGCCTTTCGAAAGAGGCCCGGGATAAAGTCACGAACGAGTTGCGCAAACTCAAGCAAATGAGCCCGATGTCGGCCGAGGCGACCGTCGTCCGGAATTATCTGGACTGGATTTTGTCCGTGCCGTGGAAGAAACGCTCGCGTGTGCGCAACGATCTCAGGGGCGCGCGCAAAGTGCTCGACAAGGATCATTACGGCCTTGAGAAAGTCAAGGAGCGCATCCTTGAATATCTCGCGGTTCAGAGCCGAACTAAAAAAGTTAAAGGACCGATCCTGTGTTTTGTCGGTCCGCCCGGTGTCGGGAAGACTTCTCTCGGCCAGTCGATCGCGACCGCGACCAACCGGAACTTCGTCCGTGTCGCCCTTGGCGGCGTGCGGGACGAGAGTGAAATCAGGGGCCACCGCCGGACCTATATCGGCGCGCTGCCGGGGAAAGTCTTGCAAGGGATGAAAAAAGCCGGAACGTCCAATCCGCTCTTCCTGTTCGATGAGGTCGATAAACTCGGCTCGGACTGGCGCGGGGATCCGACTTCAGCGTTGCTGGAAGTGCTGGACCCGGAGCAGAACCACACCTTTAACGATCACTATTTTGAGCTGGATTACGATCTCTCGGACGTGATGTTTATCTGTACGGCCAATACGCTCGACATGCCGCAGCCGCTCCTCGACCGGATGGAGATTATCCGGATTTCCGGCTATACGGAGGACGAGAAGCTTGAGATTGCCAGACGCCACCTGCTGCCCAAACAGACACAGGCGGCCGGGCTGAAGAAGAACGAATTCGTTCTCGGCGATATGACGATCCGGCATTTGATCCGGTATTACACGCGCGAAGCCGGCGTGCGGAATCTGGAGCGCGAGATCGCGAATCTGTGCCGCAAAGCGGTCAAAGAGATCTTGATGAAGAGCAAAAAAAATATCAACATCACACCGAAATCGCTTGAAAAATATGGGGGTGTGAAGAAATACCGTTTCGGCGCGGTGGAAGAGCAGGACCGGATCGGCGTCGTAAACGGTCTGGCCTATACGGAATTCGGCGGAGATTTGCTCTCCATCGAGGCGGTCACGTTTGCAGGCAAAGACGGAAAACTCTCGACGACCGGAAACCTCAAAGAGGTGATGAAGGAATCGATCACGGTTGCCGAGATGCTGATGAAATCGCGCGCACCGCAATTCGGGATCGATTATGAAGAGCTGAACAAGAAGAATATCCACGTCCACGTCCCGGAAGGCGCCATCCCGAAAGACGGCCCCTCTGCGGGCTGTGCGATGATGACGGCGATTGTCTCGGCTCTGACCGGGATCGACGTCCGCCGGGATGTCGCGATGACGGGCGAGATCAATCTGCGCGGCTATGTGACGGCGATCGGGGGACTTAAAGAGAAGCTTCTGGCGGCGCTTCGCGGGGGCATTACCAAGGTTCTGATCCCGGAAGAGAACGTCAAGGACCTTGCGGAGATCCCGAATAACGTCAAAAAAGGACTCGAAATCGTGCCGGTGAAGACGATTGACGAGGTGATTCTCCATGCTTTGACACGTCTTCCGGAGCCTCTGGAGACGCATGAGGGCGCAAAAATCGGGCAAATTCCTCCAAAAAGCGCAGAAAATCAGGCCGGAGGCGTAATTCGGCATTGAGTCCTTCTCAAAACTCACGTACAAAAATAAGAGCGAAGCGGGAGAATCTCTCGGTTTCAGGAGATTCGGGAGGTTTCCGCCAAGCGAAATTTTAATCCGGACGCAAGGTGGGGGGTGGTCCCTTGCCCCGTCTTTTTGAATGTCACTTTTCAACATATGGGGGTTCCCGTGAACAAACAGCAATTGATTGATATTGTCGCTTCAAAAGCCGATCTTCCGAAAAACAAAGCCCAGTCCGCCGTTCAGGCTATCCTGGACGCCATCACCGGCGCTCTTTCAAGCGGAGACGAAGTCCGTCTCGTCGGTTTCGGGACGTTTGCCGTTAGCGAGCGCGCCGCTCAAAAAGGCCGCAACCCGCGCACCGGAGAAACGATCAACATCCCGGCATCCAAACAGCCGAAATTCAAAGCCGGTAAAGAACTCAAAGAGTCCGTTAACGGTTAGTGACTGTTCTCTGAATTTCAGAAAAACCGGCGGGGACTGTCGTTTCCGCCGGTTTTTTATATGCTCACATGTTATGCCCTTCGGCGTTAATTATATATGGTTAAGAAACTATCATGAGCGGTTAGCGGGTTCTACTGTCCTTTTCCCCAGGAAAACATTCAAAAACGAAAAAAGGGACACAATCTTGATTGTGTCCCTTCCTGAAAACGATCCCAGTGAGCTGTACGTGTTTAGCTCGCTTCTTTTTCTCTTTTCTCCGGCTCGATTTCTTCGCCGGTTTCCTGATCGACGCGCTTCATCGAGAGCTTGATCTTGCCGCGGTCGTCGAACCCGATGAGGAGAACTTTGACCATATCGCCTTCGTTCACGATATCCGTCGTTTTCCCGACGCGATGATCGGCCAGCTCGGAGATGTGGACGAGTCCGTCCTTGCTCCCCATAAAGTTCACAAACGCACCGAAATCAACGGTCTTGACGACTTTACCTTCATAGACTTTGCCGACTTCCGGTTCGTCCGTCAGGCCGCGGATAATTTTGATTGCGGCTTCAATCGCGGCGCCATCGGTCGCCGCAACCTTGACCGTGCCGTCATCGTCAATGTCGATTTTCGTGCCGGTCGTCTCGACGATCTCGCGGATGACTTTCCCGCCGGTCCCGATCACATCACGGATCTTGTCTTTGTTAATCGTGAGCATAACGACTTGCGGGGCGTTGGAACTGACGCTCTCGCGGGATTGGGAAATTGCTTTTTCCATCTCGCCGAGAATGTGCATCCGGCCGTCTTTGGCCTGACCGAGCGCGATTTTCATGATCTCTTCGGTGATGGACGTGATTTTGATATCCATCTGAAGCGAGGTCACACCGTTTGAGGTTCCGGCGACTTTGAAGTCCATATCGCCAAGGTGATCTTCGTCGCCGAGAATATCGGACAGAACGGCAAATTCCTTGTCTTCTTTAATGAGGCCCATCGCAATCCCGGCAATCGGGGTTTTGAGCGGCACGCCGGCATCCATCATGGAAAGGGAAGAGCCGCAAACCGTGGCCATCGAAGAGGACCCGTTGGATTCGGTGATCTCGGAGACCGTCCGGATCGTGTAAGGAAACTCTTCAGCAGACGGCAGCATCGGGTGAACGGCGCGCCATGCGAGTTTCCCGTGACCGATTTCCCGGCGTCCGGGAGAACCCATCCGCCCGCACTCGCCAACGGAGTAGGGCGGGAAGTTGTAGTGCAGCATGAACCGCTCACGGTACTCGCCTTCGAGCGAATCGATGATCTGCTCATCCTGACCGGTTCCGAGCGTCGTGACGACAAGGGCCTGGGTCTCCCCACGTGTGAACAGGGCAGAGCCATGTGCGCGCGGCAGAACGCCGACTTCACAGACGATCGGGCGAATTTGCGTCGTCGTCCGTCCGTCAATCCGGTTCCCGGTTTTCAGGATCTGTCCACGCACAACATCCGCTTCGACATGCTTGAATTCGGCGGCGATTTTCTCGGCCGTAATGCCGGACTCTTCGTCCAGAAGAGCCTCCAGAGCGGCTTTCTTGACGGCGCCGACTTTTTCCTGACGGGCCTGTTTGACGGGCTCGCCGTAAGCGGCTTCGATATCGGCCGCGAACCGGGCTTTGAGCTTTTCGGCCATCGCTGTCACAGCCGGATCGGCTTCCGGAAGATCCCACGGATCCCTGGCGGCCATTTCGGCAAAGTCGATGATGCCGTTAATGACCGGTTGAAACGCTTTCCAGCCTTCCATGACGGCTTCCAGCATCGTGTCTTCCGGAAGCTCCTGCGCTTCGGATTCGACCATCAGAACGCCTTCCTGTGTCCCGGCAACAACGAGATCAAGATCGCTTTCTTTGACTTCGTCGAGGGTCGGGTTCACGATGAATTTGCCGTCTTTGTAGCCGACGCGTGCGCCGCCAACCGGACCGAAGAACGGAATGCCGGAAATGGTCAGCGCGGCAGACGCCCCGATCATCGCAACGATATCCGGGTTGTTGTCCATGTCATGCGCCAGAACGGTACAGACGACCTGAACTTCATTAAAGAAGTTATGCGGGAAAAGCGGGCGGATCGGGCGGTCGATCAAACGGGAGGTCAGCGTTTCATTCTCGCTCGGGCGGCCTTCACGTTTGAAAAAGCCCCCGGGAATTTTACCGGCGGCAAAGGTTTTTTCCTGATAGTGGACGCTAAGCGGGAAGAAGTCCTGACCTTCCTTGACGTCTTTGGCGGCGGTCACGGCACACAGAACCGTCGTTCCGCCGTATGTGGCCATGACGGCCCCGTCAGCCTGACGGGCGATCTTGCCGGTTTCGAGAACAAGCGGGCGACCCGCAAAGTCGATTTCTTTACGAAATACTTTAAACATAATAGTCCTTTCTTTTCGTCATTCAGTGTTATGCAGATATGAGCGAAAAGACCGGATATGCGACTTCGGTGGACAGTAAAAACCGGTCTTGAAACGGGCCGGGCTTTACAGTCGACCGAAAGAGCGCAGGAAAGCCTTTTCACTCGCGCTATGACATGGCATTATCTGAAGCGCAAGTCAAAGACTTTCTCTTTTTTCCAAAAACCAATGGAGACCCATACATGAATTATCTCGTGCTGTTACGTCACGGACAAAGTCAGTGGAACCTTGAAAACAGGTTTACCGGATTCAAGGATGTCCCGCTCAGTGATCAGGGCCGCGAAGAAGCTAAATCAGCCGGCGCGCACCTGAAAAAAGCGAATATCCGATTCGATAAAGTTTTCACGAGCACGCTCATGCGTGCCAACAACACGGCCGAAATCGCCTTGAAAGAGTGCGGTCAGGACAATCTTCTCGATACGATGATCAGGCATGACGACCTGCGGGAGCGGGATTACGGCGACCTGACGGGCCTGAACAAGGACGAAACCCGCGAGAAATACGGCGCGGAGCAAGTCCAGATCTGGCGTCGTTCCTACGAAACGCGCCCGCCGGGCGGCGAATGCCTGAAAGACGTCGTCGAAAATCGGGTCAGGCCGTATTACGAAGCCAACATCAAACCGCTTGTCATGGATAAGGGCCAGAATATCCTGATGGCGGCGCACGGAAATTCCCTGCGCGCGATGCTGATCATCCTCGGCCTTGAAACGCCGGACACGATCAACAAAGCCGAAATGGAAACCGGCGTTCCGGTTGTTCTCGAGATCGAAGACGGCAAAATCGTCAACCGTTATTCCCTCAAGCAAGAGGCGTAAAGCAAAAGGGGACACAACACGGCAATCGCTTGAAGTTATGAAATATCAAAGCGGCCGTAAGAAACACAACCCATTGAAAAACAAGAAAATCGTCATCCTCTGGCTTGTCCAGAGGATCCATTACGAAGCCCGCGCGAACGGATAAATGGATCCTCCGAACAAGTCGGAGGATGACGAAATCAAATTATATCAACATGTTAGCGTAATCGAATTTCTTCAAGCGATTCCCGTGGGGGACACAAGGCGCATGACTGTCCGGAAAAAGTGAGTGCGCAATCCCGGAATTTAGGCGAGCCTTGAAAACCGGGAGGTTTTCATCTGGCGAAACTTGATATCCGGGATCTTTATCAGGAGCCCCCGGCTCTGCACAAAACCTCCGCTTATGCGGAGCTTTTGCTTGTCCGGGGTTGCGAGCTTTGGCGGAAACTGTAAAAGGGACACAATGAATTCATTGTGTCGCCTTAAAATTCTTTTTGGCGATGAAAGCCCTAACGGCGGATGCCAAGGCGTTTAATCAGATCCTGATAACGCGCTTCGTCCTGACCTTTCACGTAGTCCAGCAATTTCCGGCGTTGCGCAACTTTGCGCAGAAGCCCGCGGCGGCTGGAAATATCTTTTTTGTGCATTTTCAGGTGGTCGGTCAGGTTCTGGATGTGCTCGCTTAAAATCGCGACCTGCACCTCAGGGGATCCCGTATCGCCGTCTTTTTTGCTGTATTCGTTAATCAGCGCCTGTTTGCGCTCTGCTGTCATCGACATCGTGTCCTCCTTCGATTTTTAAAATTTTCTAAATGTTAAAGACGCGGTCCGGCTTAACAATCGCACCCGAAACGTCAACAAGCGCGACCAGACGGCCATTTACAAAAGCAACGGCTGTTTCCGTCTCTCCTTTTTCGCACCGTAAACCGCTGTGTAACAGGCGGTCGAAGTCGATCCGGGATACGAAACTCAGCTTTTGGCCGCTTTTCAGCCGTGCGGCTTCCTCTCCTCTCAAATCAAGTGCCGGGATGTCGTCCAGCGCGGTCTCGATCGGAAGCAGAATATCCGCAAGCGCGTCTTTATTGCTCATTTCTTCAAGGAATTCAAGAGAAATCATATTCTCTTTGTCAAACGGGCCGACATTCTCCCGGCGCAGCGCACTGACATAGCCCGCGGAATTGAGTTTGAGCGCAAGATCCCGGGCAATGGAGCGCACATAGGTTCCTTTGCCGCACACACAGCGCAATGTCAGGATATCTCCCTCATAATAAGCCACGACCTCAAGCGACTCGATATAGACCTCACGGGGCTTGAGATCGACGTCTTCTCCGGCGCGGGCCAGATCGTAAGCCCGCTGCCCGGCAATCTTGATGGCGGAAAAGCGCGGCGGAAGCTGCTCAACATCGCCGATAAAAGCGGGCAGGGCGGCGGTAATCTCCGCAAGAGACGGCCGCGTCTCACTCGTCCCGATGATCTCGCCCTCGGCATCGTCCGTTGCGCGGAACTCACCGAATCGAACGTCAAAGAGATAGGTTTTTAGATAATCCTGCGTCCAGGAGACGGTCTTGGTCGCCTCGCCAAGCGCAATAGGAAGCGCGCCGGTCGCCAGCGGATCCAGCGTTCCCGCATGTCCGATCTTTTTCGGATGCAAGACCCGGCGCACGGCCCCGATCACTTGCGTGGAAGTCATTCCGGCGGGCTTGTCGATACTCAGCCAGCCGTTAATATCATTGCCTTTATTCTTTTTACTCATGTTTATCTTAATTATGGATCATTGTTAGTGTAACGCCTTATAAATCACCGTCATCCCGGCGAACGCCGGGATGACGATGATTTTGTACAAGGATTCTGAACTCAATCTTTTTCCTCATCCTGATCGTCGTGGATACGAGGCTTTGGCAGGCTGTCCAAAAGGGCGTCCATGCGCGAGCCTTCGGCGAAGCTTGTGTCTTCGATGAACCGGAGTCTCGGTGTGAAGCGGAGGTCGAGCTTCCCGTTGATCCGGGATTGAAAATACGGTGCGGCCTGATTGAGAGCCGGCAGGATCTCGCTCATATCCTGACCGCCGAGCGTCAGAACATAAACGCTCGCATGCCGGAGATCCGGGGAAGGCCGGACCTCGGTCACGGTGATCGAGCCGCTTTCCAGCAGGGCTTCGTCGTGAAAACGCCCGCGCTGCATCGTCTCGGCAATCACGTGCCGGAGCTGCTCCCCGACCCGTAACTGACGCTGTGAAGGTCCTGCCGCCGCGTTGCGGCCGTCATGATTGCGGTGACGTTTCATAATAAATCTTGCTTACACTTACCGTATTTTAAAATCACTCGATGGTCCGGGCTTCTTCGACGATTTCGAAACATTCGATTACGTCGCCGTCCTTGATATCGTCGTAATTCTCAAAGCCCATCCCGCATTCCATCCCTTCGCGGACGTCTTTGACCTCGTCCTTGAAGCGTTTGAGCGTTTTGAGTTTGCCTTCGTGAATAACCACGTCGTCGCGCAGGAGGCGGACCCCGGCGCCGCGCTTGACGGTTCCGGCCGTAACCATACATCCGGCGACTTTCCCGACTTTCGAGACGCTGAAGACCTGACGGATTTCGGCGTAACCGATATGCTCTTCCCGGATCTTCGGAGACAGCATCCCCCCGAGAATCGCCTTCGCATCGTCGATGACGTTATAAATCACGTTGTAATAACGGATATCGACGCTCTCACGGTGCGCCAGCTCGCGCGCCTGCGTATTGGCCCGGACGTTAAACCCGACAACGAGTGCGCCCGACGCCTTGGCGAGCGTGATGTCCGACTCGTTGATCCCGCCAACGCCCATATGCACGATCCGGACGTCGATTTCTTCATTTTCTTCGGTGATTTTTTGAAGAGAGCCGCTCAAAGCCTCGGCAGAGCCATGAACATCGGCTTTGATCAGGATCGGCAGGGTTTTCTTCTCGCCCTCTTTCGCCGCAGCCAGCAACGCCTCGAAGGACGCCGCGCCGCCGAGCTTCGTCGTTTGCGCCGTCCGGCGTTTGCGCTGGCGGTACTCGCTGATTTCCCGGGCCTTGCTTTCGTCTTCAAGGACGATCAGCTTGTCTCCGGCCTCCGGCGTTCCGTTGAGGCCGAGGACCTCGACCGGCTGCCCGGGGATCGCGGTTTTTAGCTGGCGTCCCTTGTCGTCGATGATGGCCCGGACCCGGCCCCACTCGATTCCGGCGACAAAAGCGTCTCCAACGGAGAGCGTTCCGCGTTCAATCAAAACGGTCCCGACGGACCCGCGCCCGCGCTCGATTTTGGACTCGATGATTGTGCCCTGGGCCAGACGGTCCGGATTCGCATTCAGCTCCAGCATTTCCGCCTGCAGGAGGATCGCTTCCTCCAGCTTGTCAAGGCCGAGCTTCTGTTTCGCGGACACCTCGATACACAGCGTATCGCCGCCCATATCCTCGACGATCACCTCGTGCTGAAGGAGATCCTGCTTCACCTTGACCGGATTGGCCGCAGGCAGGTCGATTTTGTTCACGGCAACGATCAACGGAACCTTCGCAGCCCGCGCGTGATTGATCGCCTCGATCGTCTGGGGCATTAACGAATCATCCGCCGCAACAACCAGAACGACGATATCCGTCACATTCGCGCCGCGGGAACGCATCTCGGTAAAGGCGGCGTGGCCGGGCGTATCCAGAAACGTGATTTTCGCCCCGTTCGGTCGTGTGACCTGATAGGCCCCGATATGCTGCGTAATGCCGCCGGCCTCTCCGGAGACGATATCGGTCTGGCGCAAAACGTCGAGCAGGGAGGTCTTCCCGTGATCGACGTGCCCCATGATCGTCACGACCGGCGGGCGTGGCTTCAGGCTTTCCGCCGGATCGTCCGCCCCTTCGAGACCTTCCTCGACATCGGCCTCTGTGACACGGCGGGCGATATGCCCGAATTCGTCAACGAGAAGCTCGGCCGTATCGGCGTCAATCGACTGGTTGATCGTGGCCATGACGCCCATTTTCATGAGGGATTTAATGAGATCCGCACCCCGCTCGGCCATCCGGTTCGAAAGCTCCTGAACCGTGATCGTTTCCGGGATAATAACTTCGCGCTTGACCTTTTGCGGCGGCTCTTTTGGGGCCGATGCGCTCAAACGGGCCTTTTCCCGGGCCCGGCGTTGCGCGGCCAGAGACGGGCCGCGGTCCCGGTCGAAATCGTCGTTCAGGACCTGTGTGACCGTCAGTTTTCCGCGCCGGCGGGTATCTCCTGTCTTCCGGGCCGGCGGGGCTTTCCCGGCATTGCGCTTCATCCGGTCGCGATAGCTCTCTTCGTCTTCTCCGTCTTCGCGGGCATGCGCGCCGCTTCCTGCGCCGTGCCGGGAGTGTTCGCGGGCCTTTTCCTGTTCGGAGAGTTGAAGCTGCGCTTCGGCGATTGCCTGCCGTTCTTCTTCCTCGATTTTTTTCAGCTCTTCCAGCTCCCGGCGGCGGAGTTCGTCGGGGGTCAGCACTTTCTCTTCCTGGGCGGCGCCGCTCTCTTCAGCAGGCTGCACTTCCGTCTTTTCCCGATGTTTCGCGGCTTCGGCCTCTTCGATCTTGCGTCTTTCTTCGGCTTCAATCGCGGCCTGGAGAGCCTTGATCCGGGCGTCCCGTTCTTCGGAGGTCAGGTGGTGAAGATCGTCCGCACCGGCTCCGGCGGATCCGGATGCTGCCGAAGAGGAAGAGGGATCGCGGTCTCCGGGTTTTTGCGGCTGGAAATTCGGGCGGCTGTCCTGGGGAACCGGCGCCGCGCCGCGTTTGCTGCGGCGGACCTCGACGGCCACATTCGCCGCGCCGGCGCCTGAGGCGCCGGGGCCGCGTCCGCGCACAGGCGCTGCGCTTCCGGAAGAGGATCGCAGGCTCAGCGTGCCCGATTTTTTCGTGCCGCCGCCGCCCGCCCCCGAAAGGCTCAGCGTTTTCCGCTCTTTCCCTTCTCCTGCGGAGGTTGCGGAAGTCTCTGTATTGTTTGTTTTATCCTGCGTCTCAGTCATTTTCGTTTTTACCTGCCGGCTCAGAGGTTGTCGTGGTCAAATGTGTCAGTTTATCGACCGTGCGCAAAAATGCGCGGGTCAGTCCGCAATCTTCAAGGACGATATGGACCGCGTTTCCACGTCCGAGTTTTTCGGACAGTTCCGCGTTTGTGAACAGGTCGACGGTCCGGGATCCTTTGGGCGCAGCCGCAGCGAGCTTCTTCCGGGAATCGCTCTCCTTCGGCGCGGCCGTCACATAAACACACGCTTTTACACCATTGGCGGCGTTTTTCAAAATATCCATGCATTTCGCAAAGCCCTGCGTACAGGCTCCGGCCCGTCGGGCGAGAGCCAGATAGCCGAGCGCCTGTTCGCGCAGGCGGTCCAAAATCAGGTTTTCACAATCTTCCGGAATATGTTGCGCGCCGAAGGGATTGGTTTTCAGAGCCTCGGCCAGAGCCGTTTTGTTTGCCGGAATATAAAAGCCGGGGCCCGGAAGATCGTCAAACAGATCCGGCGTCAGCGTCCCATCCGGAGACAAACCAAAGCGCAGGCACCGGTCTTGCGGATATTCCCGGCCGCTCAGGGCGCAGCGGCAGGTTTTTATTGCGATTGGGGTCGCTGTTGTGTCTCTTTTACGGGATTTAGAGCGGCCGGACGCAGATACAGCGGCGCTGTCTCCGGCGGAGTTTTCCGTCCTGACGGAGGTGTTGTCCCCGGCGGCTTGCGACCGGTGCGGGGAGGGGACGGGTCGATTGAGACCTTCCGGCGGTGTGTCGTATGTCTGCGTCAGCAAAATGGCTCCCGTTTACAGGTTCGCGGCAGCAGAGCGGTTTATATGGCGTACCGGTGCGCATCGGTTTATGCGTTACCGGCAACAGGCGCATGTTCCGCACTGTCGTCGCTGTCTGTTTGTTGTTGGTCCGTTTCGTTTTGTTCTTCGTCGTCTGTGAACCAGTGCGCCCGGGCTTTCATAATCACCTCGTTAGCATCCTGTTCGGTCATGTTTTCGGCGCCGAGCAACTCGACAAGTTCGTCTCCGGCGAGATCGGCCAGGTCGTCGAGGGTTTTAATCTCGTTCTCGCCGAGTTTGACGATCCATTCCGGGCTCAAATCCTCAAACTGAACGAGATCGTCGCTCATGCCGAGTTCTTTTTGTTTAACGTTCAGCAGTTCGCGCTGCTCGTCCAGGTGCGCGATCGCCCGGTTTTGAAGTTCCGTCGCAACGTCTTCGTCAAAGCCTTCGATTTCGACCAGTTCCGAGATATCCGTCTCGGCGATTTCCTCGACGCGGGTAAAGCCTTCGGCAACCAGAAGATGGGCGATAACCTCGTCGACGTCGAGCGCGCCGATAAACAGCGTCGAGCGCGTGCGGAATTCTTCGGCCCGGCGTTCGGATTCTTCTTCCTCGGTCAGGATATCGATATCCCAGCCCAGAAGGATCGAGGCCAGACGCACATTCTGGCCGCGGCGGCCGATGGCCAGACTGAGCTGGTCTTCCGGCACGACAACCTCGAGACGGTTTTTCTCTTCATCCACAACGACTTTGGCCACCTGCGAGGGCGAAAGCGCGTTGACGACATAGGAGGCCAGATCTTCCGTCCAGGGCACGATATCGATTTTCTCGCCCTGAAGCTCGCCGACAACGGCCTGAACCCGGCTTCCGCGCATCCCGACGCACGCCCCGACAGGGTCGATGGAATTGTCGCGCGAGTAGACGGCGATTTTTGCACGGCTGCCCGGATCGCGCGCGACGGATCGGATTTCGATCACGCCGTCATAGATTTCCGGGACTTCCTGTGTGAACAGGGCGGCCATGAATTCCGGGCGCGTCCGGCTCAAAAGGATCTGCGGGCCGCGCAGGTCTTCCCGGACTTCATAGATGATCGCGCGGACCCGGTCGCCGTTCTTGAGGTGTTCGCGCGGCAGGGATTCATCCCGGCGCAAAAGGGCCTCCGCACGGCCGAGATCGATCGTCGCGTTGCCGTATTCCACACGTTTGACGACGCCGCTGACGATTTCGCCCTGGCGGTCTTTGAATTCTTCGTACTGGCGCTGACGTTCGGCTTCACGGACTTTCTGGACGATAACCTGTTTGGCTGTCTGAGCCGCGATCCGTCCGAAATCGAGCGGCGGCAGGTCGTCGATCAAGAAATCCCCGATATTGCAATCCGCTTTGATCCGGCGAGCGGCATCCAGCGGAAGCTGGACGGCTTCGTCCTCGACTTCCTGATCGTTATCGACAACCTCGCGGTAGCGGCGCATTTCGATGTCCCCGCTTTTGCGGTTGATCGTCGCGCGGATATCGTGGTCGTGCCCGTATTTGGAGCGTCCGGCTTTCTGGATGGCTTCTTCCATCGCAACCAGAACGATATCCCGGTCGATATTTTTTTCACGGGCGACAGCGTCAGCGACCTGCAACAGTTCCATTGTCTTTTTCCTCGTTTGTCGTCGTCAGTCTTTTGTTAAACTTTTTTGTCATCCCCGCGAAGGCGGGGATCTTTTTGTCTTTGCTTACAGAAGATTCCCGCCTTCGCGGGAATGACGATTCTGGAGATCTCGGGCTTTTCCTCGTTTGTCGTCTTACCTGTAAAACACACCATCCGCCGATTTGCGGATCAATTCATCACTCAAAACAAGCCGGGCTTTCGCGATATCGGAAAAGGCCAGAGATACCTGTCCCTGATCCGTCGTTAAAGCCACATCTCCCTCCGCATTCAGCCCGTCCAGCACGCCGCGAAAGCGTTTTTGACCGTCAAGCGGGATCTGCATCTCAATCTTGGCCTCGCAGCCTGTATAACGCTCGAAATCGGCCGGACGGACGAGCGGCCGGTCGATCCCCGGCGAGCTGACCTCAAGGTTATAATGACCGTCAACCGGGTCTTCAACATCAAACAGCGCCGATAATTCCCGGCTGAGCGCCGCGCAGTCATCCACGCCGATTCGCCCTGTTTGCGGATTTTCGGCCATAATCTGGATCGTCCGTGCAGCGCCTTCGCCCGAAACGTTCACGCAGACCAGATCGAATCCGTTTCCTTCAAGCACAGGCGCGGCAAGCGTTGCAATTTTATCTTCCAGCGGCGTCCGGCGCATCGGATATTCAGGCCTTCGTTCGGGTAACAAAAAAGGCGGGTCTGTTTCCAGGCCCACCCAAATGCATCATCATTCGGGACGATATAGCGTGTGTATAATGCGTCCCGTCGCGGATTTCAAGAGAAAGTTTACGTCCGGGTGAACAGAAGATAGGTCTGGACCCGCCCTGCGGCGATTCCTTTGGTCTCGTAGCGTGTCGGGATCCAGTCCTGCGGCATGACCCGCCAGTCGTCGGCGCGCTCGGCATCCCAGGAGAAGGCCGGATGATTGATCGTGTGCGTAGCCATCCATTCGGCCAGTTCCGCGACATCCGTCGCCATGATGAGCTTGCCGCCCGGACGCAGGACCCGCGCATATCGATCGAGGGTTTCCGGGCGGACGATCCGGCGTTTGTGATGGCGGGTCTTCGGCCACGGATCCGGATTGAGAATATAGATCCGGGACAATGCCGCATCCGCCAGAGAATCGACGATCCGGAGCGCGTCTTCCATATAGACCCGAAGCCGGGAGGGATCGAGGTCTTCATTATCCCGAACCTGTTTTAAAAAGGCCGCCATGCCGTTGATAAACGGCTCCGCGCCGAGGAAACCGACCTCCGGATGGCGGGCCATAAGTCCAGCCAGATGTTCGCCGTTGCCGAATCCGATTTCGAGCCATGTTTCCCCGACCGGTTTTTCAAAAAGGGAGGCCGGGTCCAGATCCGCGTTTTCGGTCAGCACGTCATCGAGTTTGAGGGCGGGCAGAAGGGATTCAAGCGCATCCCGGCGTCCCGCGTTCAGCGGGCGTCCGAGGCGGCGGCCGTACAGGCGTTGTCTTTCGGAATTAGCCGAGGTCATCTTGCAGGGCGGCGACCAGATCCGTTTTTTCCCAGGAGAATCCGCCGTCGGTGTTCGGCTCCCGGCCGAAATGCCCGTATGCGGCGGTGCGTTCGTAGATCGGCCGGTTCAGTTTCAGATGTTCGCGGATCCCGCGCGGGCTGAGATCCACATTCCGGAGCAAGGTCTCCGAGATCTTGGCTTCCGGAACGATCCCCGTCTTGTGCGTATTGATGTAAACGGAAATCGGTTTAGAGACCCCGATCGCATAGGATAGCTGGATCGTGCATTTCTCCGCATATCCGGCCGCGACAACGTTTTTCGCGAGATAGCGGGCGATGTAGGCGGCTGAACGGTCGACTTTCGTCGGATCTTTTCCCGAGAACGCGCCGCCGCCATGGGGCGCGGCGCCGCCGTATGTATCTACAATAATCTTGCGGCCGGTCAGGCCGGCATCGCCTTCCGGTCCGCCGATGACAAAGCGTCCCGTCGGGTTGACGTAGAATTCATCGTTCCGGCACATCCATCCGTCCGGCAGAACGGATTCCACGACAGGCCGGACGATTTCGATCACGTCTTTTTGAGAGAGATCTTCATCATGCTGGGTTGAAACCACAACGGAATGCGTGCGGACGGGCTTGCCGTTTTCATAGACGAGCGAAACCTGCGATTTTGCGTCCGGGCCAAGACCTTTGATCGTTCCGTCATGCCGCCCTACAGACAGGGCTTTGAGAATATCATGCGCGTAATGAATGGCGGCCGGCATCAGGGCTTCCGTCTCCCGGCAGGCATAGCCGAACATAATCCCCTGATCGCCCGCGCCTTCATCCTTGTCATCCGCAGCATCGACTCCCATCGCAATATCGGAGGACTGGCTGTGGACGCGGCAGAGAACCTCCGCGTTTTTCCAATGGAAATTCGGCTGTTCGTATCCGATTTTGCGAATCGTGTTTCGGGCAATCTCAATCAGCCGGTCATGGGTCAGAGTTTCCGGACCGCGCGTTTCACCGATGAGCGCAACGAAGTTTTCCGTGACCGCCGTTTCAACCGCAACGCGGGCGTACGGATCTTCAGCGAGATAGGCATCGACGATAGCATCGGAGATTTTGTCGCATATCTTGTCGGGGTGACCTTCCGCGACGGATTCGCTTGTAAAAATATACCCCTGATCTTTGGACATGGTCGTTCTTTCAGGTTTTGATTTTTATGACTGAATGACGATTGCGCTGAGTGTTCTGACAGCCAGATCGCCCGAATCCGAGGGATATTAGCAGGGAAGATAAGGATCGCAAGCGATTATTTTTTTTCGCGGAAAGAGTCGGCCATTGATTTGATGATTTTATAGAGGTCTTTCCGGAGTTTCTGATCTTCAATAGAGTAATAGACCCGGATCAGATCCAGAGTCTCTTTTCGGTTCAAAAGATCCTCTTCTCCGAAAGGTTCCTGGTCCTGATCGGCCATTCCATACGCGCTTTCAGGCGTTCCGGACGGGAGATTCACGTTTCCGAAATTCTCAAAGAAATATGCCACAGGCACGTCCAGAATCTGGGCGAACTGGTACAGTCTCCCGGCGCTGACCCTGTTCGTGCCGCGTTCGTACTTCTGGACTTGCTGAAAGGTCAAGCCTACGGCATCCGCCAGTTTTTCCTGACTCATGCCGACCAGTGTACGACGGACACGAAGCCGAACCCCTACATGTTCATCTATCGGACTTGGACCGCCCTTTGTCTTCTTTTCTGGCATTTCCATATCTTTTTTTAGGTTGTTGTAGACATAATAAGGTATTCCGTAAAAAAATGCGAATCTTTTTCATTCGCCAAGGTTCACTCCCCATCTTAGAGAATGCTTATCAGTCAATTCTACAGAATTCAAGACATTAAAAATGTCGTAACCAAAAGTATAGATATAAAAAAAGAGTATCTCTTGAGTCTGGATTACTTCTGGTTGTCGTGCATATGAATAAAAATAATAAGAAAAGTATCAATAAATAAATTTTATCTCCAATAAAAAAGTAAAAAGAAAATGATTTGAGCAAAGGCAGACGAAGGTCGAAAGATTTTTCCATGTTATATTCTAACTTTACAATAAGGCTTCCGTCTGTGGAAACGCCCGCAGAAATTCCATTATTTGCCACCCGGATGAGAGGGAGTCCTTGTTCGATGGCTCGCATACGGGACTGTGAAAGGTGTTGGTGGGGGCCCGGACTGTGGCCGTACCACGCATCATTCGTTACGTTTAGTAATATTTTTGCAAATTGCGAATTATTTAATCCTTTGGAAGAGATCGGGAAAATTACTTCATAGCAAATAAGCGGATGAACTTGCACGGTGTCCTGCATCCGAATTTTCAGATTTTCATCGGAACGGCCTCTTTTAAAACCGGAGAAGCCGGTTATTGTATCGAAAGGCAGCCATTTGCCCAAAGGGATATATTCTCCGAAAGGCACCAGATGCGCCTTGTCGTATCGCCCGAAATTTTTTTCGGAATCGGCAATTACAAGAGAATTCGCATACTGCGGGCTGCCGTCAGGAGCGGATTCAATCATTAGAAGACCTGCGGCGAGAAGGCTCCCTTCCGGCAATTTTTTAAAAAGGGTCTCCAGATCTCCGTTTCGGCGTGCATAGTCAAAGTATGCAGACGTCATTGCCGTTTCCGGCCAAACAACGAGAACGGGCCCGGTTCCCCCGGCTTGACCGGCTCCGTCAGGAGCAGGCGCGGCGCTCATATCCATGATTTTCCGGTAATGATTCGGAATCTTTTCCGGGCGCCACTTTTCGGATTGCGCAATAGAGGGCTGGACAAGGCGAATCGTCAGTGCGGGGGCTGATTTTTCACGGGTCTCAATGCGCGCGATTCGTGAGCTTCCCCATATGTAGGCACCGGCAAATCCCGCTATAAGCATGACCGTGAAAGACAGAGCCTGCGCCTTTTTTTGTGCGGCAGAGTCCGTCAGAAATTTTGAAAGGGCAGCTGATGTTAAAATGACATAGAGAGACAGGAAATAGGGGCCGGCCAGCGAAAGGACCTGGAGGATTTCCAATTGCTCTGAAAACGCGTGTCCGAAAAGGTTCCAGGGAAAGCCGGTAAACAAATGTCCGCGCAGGTATTCGGTAAACGAGAGCAGACCGCTCCACAGAAAAACGTCTCCAAAATATCCCGGGAGTACGAAGCGGTTTTTGACGGTGGCGTACAAGGCGGCGGCCAGGCCCGTGTATACGGCCAGTACGGATGGAAGCGCGAGTACGGCAAGAGGCCACGCCCACGCGTACGGATTGCCGTCAACGAGCAGGGCGTTTCCGATCCAGTACAGTCCTGCAACAAAATACCCCAGACCAAACAGCCATCCGGTCAGAAAGCCTTGCCTAAAGGTCCTGTCTTTCCCGGAAAGATAAAAAAAGCCGCCCAGAGAGAGAAAAATCAAAGGCCAGAAGGACCAGAAAGGCAGGGCAAATGCGCCGATGACGCCGGAAAGGAGAGCGGCCGCTCCGCGCAAAACGTCATTTCGCGTTGTCATCGTTTTTACTCGTATGGGGAAGCTCCTGAATTCTGATCCGTTTGACGCGGCGCTGATCCGATTCGACGATTTCAAAAACGGCGCCGCTTTTGTGGGTCAGGACCTCGCCGCGCGAGGGGACGCGCCCGGCCATCGAAAAAATCAGGCCGCCGAGCGTATCGACGTCGTCGCGTTCTTCTTCCGTCAGAATATCTCCGAACCGGGCTTCAAAATTTTCGATATCGTATCGCGCGTCGGCAATGAGACTCCCGTCGCTGTTCATCTCCAGAGAGGGCTGGCTGTCCGGATCAAACTCGTCATCGATATCGCCGACGATGCTTTCAATGACGTCGCCGATTGTGACAAGCCCGTCAATCCCGCCATATTCATCGACAACAAGGACGAGATGTTTACGGGTCTGGCGCATCTGCAGGAGGAGGTCAAGCGCGGGCATAGCCGGAGAGACGATCGGAACGTCGCGGGTCATGCCGCGGATATCGAGTTTTTTCCCCTGGGCGAGGGCGGCCAGAATATCCTTGATGTGGATGGTCCCGAGAACATCGTCGAGCGAATCCCGGTAGACCGGCAGGCGGCTGTACTGCCTTTCGGCAAGCAGAGACAGAAGATCTTCGGAGGAGGCATGAACGTCGATCCCCACAATATCGGCGCGGGGAACCATAACATCGGCCACGGATTTATCCCGGATCTGGAGGATGTTGGAAATAAGAATCCGCTCGTGACGCTCTGCGGCCGTCTCGGAGCCGTTGCCGTCGATGCCCTCGACATATTCCTCGAGGGCGTCACGAAGATTGCCGTCTTCGGCTCTCCCGACAAGCGCGGCTTTCAGACGCGCCAGAAGCGAAGAATTTTTTTCCCGGAGATCGTTTTGTTGTTCACTCATATCCGTATGTCCGTATGGCCTTATGTCTCATCGTCGTCTTTGTACGGGTTTTCGACCCCGAGTGTCTCCAGAATTCTGGTTTCCAGTTCTTCCATTACAACCGCCTCTTCCGGCACCGTATGATCATATCCGAGCAAATGCAAAAATCCATGCAGGACAAGGTGAGTCAGATGGTCTTTGAAAGCCTTGGGCGGCCAAGCCTCTTCACATTCGCGCATCACGGTTTCATACGCAAGAACGATGTCGCCCAGTTCGTTGTCTTCCGGACCGTGCGGGAAGGGCGGCGGGATATCAAGCTCCCCGGGGTTGAAGAGCGGAAAAGACAGAACATTGGTTGCGCGGTCTTTCTCGCGATGTTCCCTGTTCAATTCCCGGATATGCGCATCGTCCGTCAGAAGCACAGATACGCAGGCGCCGCCGGAGAGGTACGGAATATTTCCGATATCCGGATCCTCGGTTGTTTTTCTTAATGTATGCGTACAGATCTCTTTGACGTCATGTTCATCCCATAAAGGGCTGTCCGTTCGGATGCTCAGGATAATTTCGGGAGGGGAAGGAGGAGAGGGAGGCATCTCACATGTCCGTATTTTTCTTTATGTTCGTATCGCGTTCGGCGTAAGCATCGGCGATTCGCGCAACAAGAGGATGACGCTGGACGTCCTTGCTTGTCAGGGTCACGATCTCCGATCCCTTGGTATCTTCGAGGACGCCGACAGCGTCTTTCAGGCCTGACATTTCATGCGCCGGAAGATCGATCTGCGAAAGATCCCCCGTCACGACCATACGGGAATTCTCGCCAAGCCGCGTCAAAAACATCATCATCTGTGTGACGGTCGTATTCTGTCCCTCATCGAGGATCACAAACGCATTATAGAGCGTCCGCCCGCGCATATAGGCCAGCGGCGCAATCTCGATTTCTCCGTTCTCGAGTTGCCGCGTAACCTGTTCTCCCGGAAGCATGCTGTACAGCGCATCATACAGAGGCCGCAGATAAGGATCGATTTTCTCCCGCAAATCGCCCGGCAAAAAGCCGAGACGCTCCCCGGCTTCGACGGCGGGGCGGGTCAGGATGATTCGCTCGATCTTCCCGGCGAGCTTCATCTCTACGGCTTTTGCGACGGCGAGATAGGTCTTTCCGGTTCCGGCCGGCCCTAATCCGAAAACAAGTTCACTGGTTTCGAGTGCGCGCAGATAATCTTCCTGTCCCGTGGATCTCGGATGGATGGTTTTGCGCGGTGTTTTAATCGTCATATCCGTGAGCGTATGCGCCGGATTTTTCCGGCTGATCTCGATCATGCCCCGAACATCGGATTCGGAAATATCTTCCCCGGCGGAAATGCGTTCGGACAGGGCATTTAAAATGGAAACGGCACTTTTCAGAGCGTCTTCCTCGCCGGTTAACGCAATCCGGTTTCCCATGGTCGCGAAATCGATCTCAAGACGGCGGGCGAGGACTTTCAGGTTCGCGTTCTCCGGACCGAACAGGCTCTGCGCAGTCTGGTTGTCGTGGATTTCAAAATGTTTTTGCAAGAAAATTCCCCCGGGTGGTCTGTCTGCTGTGAGTATGGACCCTAAGCCGCCATATACTCGCCTGTTTCCAGCTTCCCGGCAAGAGAATTTGGAAAGGCGCCGGTGATCTCGACCGGAAGAATCTGACCGATCAGGCGGGGCTTGCCCTTGACATGGATGGACTGGTTATAGGCCGTGCGCCCGTGCAATTCTTCATCCTGACCTTTCCCCGGACGGTCGAACAGGACGGGCATGGTCTTTCCGACGCAGGACGCATTAAAAGCAATGTGCTGGCTGTACAAAAGGTCCTGAAGCCGCTGGAGCCGTTCCGATTTAACGTCCTCCCGCAAAAGCCCCGGCATATTGGCCGCCGGCGTTCCCGGGCGCGGCGAATACTTGAAAGAGAACGAAGAGGCAAAGCCGGCTTCGCGGATCAGGGCAAGGCTTTCCTCGAAATGCGCCTCGCTTTCGCCGGGAAAGCCGACGATAAAATCTGTGGACAAGGCGATGTCCGGGCGCGCCTTGCGCAGGGCCGCGACGATATCGAGATAGTGCGCCGCCGTATGTTTGCGGTTCATCTTCTCAAGAATCTCGTCCGATCCGCTCTGGATCGGGAGATGAAGATAAGGCATCAGCTTGTCGATATCCCGGTGCGCGTCAATCAGATTCTGATCCATGTCTTTGGGGTGGGATGTCATATAGCGCACGCGGGAGATCCCCTCGATCTCCGCCACAGCCGCAATCAGGGCCCCAAGCCCGACGGTTCGGCCGTTCGGTCCGGCGCCGTGATAGGCGTTCACATTCTGACCGAGCAATGTAATTTCGCACGCGCCCTGATCCCGCAGGTTGCGGGCCTCGTCCAGAATGGCGGAAACGGGCCGGGAGAACTCCGCCCCGCGCGTATAGGGCACAACGCAGAACGTGCAGAATTTATCACAGCCTTCCTGTATGGCCAGAAAAGCACTCGGCCCGTCCGGGCTTTGCGCGGCCGGAAGAAAGTCAAACTTGGCCTCGGTGGGGAAATCGGTGTTAACGACCCGCTTGCGCTTCGCATCGTCGCCGAGGGCGTCGAGAACCATCTCCGGAAGAAGATGGTAAGTCTGCGGACCGAAGACCATATCGACATAAGGCGCGCGTTCGATGATGAATTCGCCCTCGGCCTGTGCAACACAGCCCGCAACGGCCAGAAGCATTTTTTGCCCCTGTGCGGCACGCGCGTCTTTGATCTCCCGCAGGCGGCCAAGCTCGGAGAAAACCTTATCCGTCGCCTTTTCCCGGATATGACAGGTGTTCAGGATAATCATGTCCGCTGCCGCAGGATCGTCCGTCAGGCGGTATCCCACCGGCGCGAGAACATCGGCCATTTTGTTGCTGTCGTATACGTTCATCTGACAGCCCCAGGTTTTTATGTGCAGTTTACGTTCGCTCATGATCTTGCGTCTTGTCTTCCATTCCATCTGTTCCATCTGTTGACGGGCCCATAAAGCATGGATATGCTCCCCGGATCAAGAAACATATAATGAATCCCGGCTATAGCGAAAGTCTGAGGTCGATGAAAACCCTTTTGGCCATGGGGGCGCTCCTGCCGCCGGAAATGGATGCGCTGGACGAGCATTTTCATGTTCTGCGCCTCTGGCAATCTCCGGATCCCGAGCAAACGATAAAAGACAACAAGGACGAGATCGTCGCGATCCTCTCGACCTATAACGGCCCGCGCGTCAGTTCGGCATTGATCGAGGCGTTGCCGAATCTCGGAATGATCGCGCAGTTCGGGGCCGGATACGACAATATCGACGTTGCCGCGGCCCGGGCCCGCGATATACCGGTTACAACGACGCCGGACATTCTGACGTCCGACACGGCGGATATCGCGCTCTCATTAATGCTCGCGACATCACGGCGGATCGTCGAGGCCGATATGTTTACCCGCGTTGGGAAATGGCGATCCGGCCCGATGCCGCTTGGCCGGACGATGCGCGGCAAGCGTGTGGGTATTCTCGGCGCCGGCCGGATCGGGCAGGCGATAGCCGTGCGCGCCGCCGCCTTCGAAATGGACATCGTCTATCATGGCCGGACGGAGAAAAAAGATCTGCCTTACCCGTATTACAGCTCCCTTGAGTATATGGCAAAAGATGTCGATTTTCTGGTTGTCTCCTGCACGGGCGGCGAACAAACGAAAGGACTTGTGGACAAAAGCATATTGAAGGCTTTAGGTTCAAAAGGATTTCTGATTAATGTAGCGCGTGGAAGCGTCGTGGTCTATGACGACCTGATCGACGCATTGCAGGCGGGGACGATTGCCGGAGCCGGGCTGGATGTTTATCCGAATGAGCCCGCGGTCCCCGAAGAGTTGATCTCGATGGATCAGGTCGTATTATTGCCGCATATCGGCTCGGCGACAATTGAAACAAGAACGGCGATGGGACGTCTGACGATTGAGAACCTCCTATCATGGCATGACGGTAAGGTTTTGTTAACACCTTTGCGCCTAGGATGTGCAATCGCGGAAAATTGAACAAGGAGAGAGTTATGCGGGCATTCATCGCTGTTCTCGGCACGAGTTTTGTTATGGTTGTCGCTCTGATGCTGGCAGAATTTCCGGCGCAGGCGTCCGGACAGGTCTGCTATACCCCCACTGAAGCGGAAGCCGAACAGGCTATCCGCATTCATAGCGAGTTGATGGTCATCGGCCTGAACTGTCAGCATATGACCCCGCCAAACCAGGAAAATCTGTATTCCCAATATCGTGAATTCACGTCAAAAAACGAAAATCTTTTACACCGTTACGAAGAAATCCTGATCGATTATTTCGACCGGGCAGGGGCGCATAATCCGGTCGGGAAGCTGAACGATATGCGTACGGCCGTGGCGAACCGGATCTCCAACGACGCCGCGCGTATGCGTCCGGATATCTTTTGTCAGAGATATGCCGACCGGATCGAACAGGCTTCCCGGATGAATCAGAATCAGATTCGTCAATGGGCCTCGACATTTTTCCCCTCACATCCGGCCTCCCGGCCGATTTGCCAGCAGCAGGCAAGAGCCATGCAGTGATAAAAACAAACAGGCCGTCTCAAACACGAGCAGGGTGCCAAAATCATCAGCCATGAGTCCATCTACCGCTTTATCTACAGCCTTCCCGAACGTAAGGAAAAGCTCCGTCGGTATTTGCGGCAGGGAAAAGCCCGGCGAGGACCGCGCCCAAAACGCAGGGTTCGGAATCTGCCCGCGCATGTCCGCCAGTCTTTCACTGTCTCAAAAAGCGTACGGTCAAGTTGGGAACGTCTGCGCGCCGCGCTGTCCGCCCTGTCCGACTCGACGTGAACCGGTGGGTCGCATTGCGGGACGAGGGCGTTTTCGACGGATGTGTAACATTATGTTTTCACAGAATCATCATATATCCTAACTTCTTGTGTGATTTCGTCCTCAACAATTTGGGCCTTCTTTTTGGTGCCTGATCTATAGATATAATAATCAAAAGGATTTTCTGATCCTTCATCTGGCATCCCTACTGTATACCCGAGTCCGGATAGCTTCAGAAGCAAAATATCCAGATCATTGGGTTCGACGTCAAAAAGGTTTATGTCGCAAAAATAATTAAAGTCGCCAAGAACCTCAGAATAAAACATGGAATTTTGTCTTTTTTCAAAAAAAGAATAACTTGCTCCCATCTTTTCATAAGAAAAAACGTTCTCTGAAGGGACTTTTATGTATTGTGCAAAAAAGGCTATAGACTTTTTTTTGCCGTCTATGTATACAGATCGGGAAATCATTTGCATTTCTCCCATATTTTTAGAGTAGCACCGATTTTTTCGTTATCAAGCCTTGGATGTTTTTTTTGCTCACCCCCCGTCAATTTTTGATTTACAGATAGCCGTTGCCGTGATTCACTGAAGTATCAGTGGTTTGGCAACGGAGGGTCGTATGACATTTTCATGGGGGCACGGGTTATACAGGGGGATAGAGGAAGATTTTCGGGACCGTTTTCCCGGCTATCATAAATCGCGGCGGG
>JANQFU010000048.1 GCA_028277665.1 Alphaproteobacteria bacterium
AGCGGAAACCGGTTCCGGCTTCGCTCTCCATGCGCACTTTCATTGCGCCGCCTTTGCTTGCCATTTTCTGCACTCACATCTGTTCGCGTTTAAAATCGAAGCCGTACCATAAGCATATTCAGGCAGGAGTCAAGATTTTTGTTGGGTTTCACCCAATGTTTACGTTCATCGCAGTTCCGGGTAATATCGCATTATGACACAGACCGCAGATCATCCGCATTTTATCCTTTTCGCGCATGCCCGGAGCGGCAGTTCAAATCTTCTCAAGACTTTGCAATTGCATCCGGGCCTCAGAATTTCTGAAGAACCGTTTCATCCGTTATACAGCCAGTGGAATGCCGATGAGCCGAATTATGCCAGCCTGATCCGTGATATCCCCTCTTTGGAATCCTGCCTGTCCCCTCTTTTTTCCAAATATCGCGGGATCAAAATTCTCGATTACCAACTTCCCGAAGATGTCTATGCGCATTTGCTTTTAAAGCCGGAGCTCAAAATCATCAGCCTTTTGAGACGCAACTGCCTGCAAGCCGTCGTCTCAGGTTTTGTCGCCGAGCAAACGGGCGTCTGGAAGAAATGGGACGCCACCCCTGATACGGCGCGCCGATACAAAGAGATGGCCCCTATCGACTTACAAGAGTTGGAAAGCCGCCTGTCCTATATGAAAGAGCTGCGGCGCTTTTATTCGGGGGTTTTGGCTCGCAAACCGAAACAGAGGCACATGGCGCTTATCTATGAGGATCTTTATACAGACGATTTTGAAGTTCAAAGAGAAATTATCGCGCGCATCTACACGTTTCTGGACCTCGATATGGGTCCGGTTGATAAAGACCGGCTTCGTTATTATCTGACGCCGAAAGACTCCAAAATCAACAGCCGCGAAACTTACGCTCTCATTCCTAACGTCGATGAGATCAACCGCACATTCGGCTGTGAGGAGACAGGGTTTTTGTTCTGAGGCGTGGAGTCTTTAACCCACATCATTCAGACCTCTGCCTCAAAAACCGGTTATAGAGGATGAGCGCGAAAATCGCGCTTGTGCCGAGGAAATAGGCTCCGCTGACGATCATGAAAACCGGAT
This sequence comes from Alphaproteobacteria bacterium, assembly GCA_028277665.1. Lineage (GTDB taxonomy): Bacteria > Pseudomonadota > Alphaproteobacteria > Micavibrionales > Micavibrionaceae > JANQFU01. Next base: position 1,079 of record JANQFU010000048.1, read on the forward strand.
CGCCGTTAACGATGGTTGCGTATGAGAACGTCATGAGCGTCGTCCAGACCCAAAGGGCCCATGTGGGAAGCGAGAAATTCTCGGATCTCGTTGTGTCTTTGACGAGTTTCCAGATCTGCGGCGCGTAGCCGATCATTGCGATGATGCTGTTGCCCGCGTAGGCGAGGACCAGAAATTTTTCGAAAAGGTCGAGCATGTTGCGCCCCTTTGTTTTTATACGTCTACACTCCCCGACAATAGGATATAACCAGATGAAATATAAAGTCATTTTTAATATGCTACTGAATTGTGTCAGGTACAGTGAAACGGAAAAAGACAAAAGACTGAGGGCCTCTCTTACCTCGGCGCGAGAGCCTGTAATTCAGTTTTTATCTGCCTTACAATGTCGCGTTTATAAGGCGAAAGGGCCATCCTGAGCGCCGGATGATCGAACTTCCCCGCGCGGTAGAAAGAGTTTGCGAAACGGTCCATATAGCCGGGCGGATAAGCCCACAAATCAGGATGCATGTCTTCTGCTTGACCATGCACAATCAGCGGAATATGCCCTGCTTCACGCCCCGGCGGAATGATGACGTGGGGTAAATATTCTCCCGTGGGAATGGGGGGAAAGAAACTGATGACCTGCGCGTCCTCTTCACCCCTCTCGGTCGCTTCTCGAAGTAATGCCGCAGGCAAGCTCTGCTCATGCGCAACACCCTCGGGTTTAACCCCCAGATGGCTAGCGCCGATGCCAATCACTATGTCTAGCACTTCGTGACGAATAGCTGCGTCAAAAGCACGGCACGCCATGATAAAATTGCGCAAGATATACCCAGTGGAATCGTGCTCAGATGTACGCGGAAATGTGGGGATTTTTGTCAGATCCAAATCTTCACCTGGAAATACTTTGTCGGCCATTTTTGCCAGCAACGGATCGCATTCATCGATATAATATTCATTGTCTTTTCTCATGGCATCCATGTTAACCCAAGAACCACCACCACGAAGGATTGCGGTAATAAGGTGGTTTCTGGCCAGCGGTGCGGAAGAAAAATTCATCTTTCGCAGGGCCTCGGCATATAGGTGTCCGTTCGGGTCGACTTCTTGCAGTTCCTTCAGAGATAGGCCCGACAAGTCCACTCCGTAGTTTTTTTGTGCTTCAACAGCCAGACCATTCGCTGGCGCTTCATGGCCATACAAACAGCCGGGCAGCGTGGCCGCAAAGCAGGCCTGCGCCATAATATGCGCGCTCATTGCATGACATTCACCAAAAACATGAAAGAGCCGGGCCTTATCCCCTATTGCGGAACGGGTCATCGCGTGCACCTGTTCCAGCATGAGCGTTAAGGCGCACAGGTCATGCGAGTCCTCCAGCACCACCTCGACATAATCATCGGGATTATAGCCGTTCGCAGCGGTCATCTTCGAGTCCCCCGGCTTCATAAACCGAATGCCGTCTGGCAAGCCCTGTGTATAGAGTTCCTGGCGGATATCTGCCGGTGTAACAAGTTCGGATTTGCGCACAGTGAGACGCGACGCAGAATCTTCCTGCGCCGCGGCGGTCGTATCAGTCACGCTTGCTTGAGGTCCATTTAACATGATGGGAAATTTACCACAGGGATTGTATTATGTCAATATAATCCGGAGGAAACGCCGTTGCCCCTGATATACGCCGTCCAACTCGTAAACATCATCCGATTTGAATATTCTGTGGCTCTCAAGGGAATGACGGTGAATGTTATTTGTTGAACGCTTCATAATTTTGCCGTCATCAACTCTGTTGAGCAAGCAGGATTTTGTTATCCATAAGGTCTCTTAATTTTGCGTTCAATCTGATGATGATTTTCGCCATGATTGCGCAAATAGCGGACATTTTGTGTTTACCGTTCGCGATTTTGGTATCATACATTTTTTTTAACTCTGGATCGAAGCGGACGGCGGCAAGTGTCGGCAAAAAAAGCATGCGTCTAATTTCCGCTCGTCCCCCTCGTATTTTCCTGTATCCGGAAAACTTTCCACTGTCACGAGATTGAGGTGCGAGACCTGCCAAAGCTGTAATTTGCTTACGTTGCAAAGCCCCAAGTTCTGGCAACAAAGCTAGCAATTTTGCGGCTGTCAGCGAAGCAATACCGGTAATAGATGTCATAACACTAAAGATCTCGTGTAAAACTTGTGAACCTTCGATCAGCTTTTTGATTTCTTCGTCCAGAAGCTTTATCTGGTCATCAAGAGTTTTGATCAACGCCTCTGTTGTTTTCGCAATAATGCCTTCGTTTTTAGGAGCCTGGGCCCGATTCTTTTCTGCGACACGCATAGATACGAGGTCCTCGCGACGACGGACGATGGCCTGCAGTTGTTCACGTTCCTTATCCAGAGGCTTCCACAAGGACAGGCAGGAATGGCGCTCTGCAGCATAATTGGACAAGCCTTTGGCATCGATAGCATCTGTTTTAGCCAGTGTGCCAAATGAACGGATAAAGCTTTTGACTTTCAGGGTATCTGCACGATGAACCGGGAGGTTTCTTTTTCCGCAGGCATTCAGAAGCAGAGCCTCATATCCGCCTGTAGCTTCGCATATAGTCAGGGTTTTTGCTGTCCTGTCAGAGAAAAAGGCATCAAGGTCGCTGCGTTTATTCGGGATGGTCACTGTCTTGCCAGAGGTACTGTCGTGAATTGTCACAGTATCTTTGGATACGTCACAGCCTAAAAAATAACAGAAGGGAGTGGAAACGTTCGTCATAGTGTCATACTTTCCTTGCTAAGCTTGGGATTGTCTATGGGCGTAACCTTTATGGCAGAGGCCCGATTAACTCTCTAAGCGTGTTGAAGAAAGCGGACGGGTACCGTGATGACGATGGGTGTATATCCCTGCCTCCGCATGATCGCCCGTCCGCGCTTCCCCCGGGGCGGCCGCCCCGGGGGAAGCATCAGCAAAAAGCTGCTGACCAGTATCGTGTATCATACATTCAACAGACAATCCTC
>JANQFU010000111.1 GCA_028277665.1 Alphaproteobacteria bacterium
CATCAGGACATCGCCCTTTTCGGCGTCCTGAACGATTGCCGGGATCAGGCCGTCTGCCGTCCATTTCGGCGTGAAAATATCTGTTTCTTCGATACTGGAGTCTATCGTCATTCTTTTCCCTTCCGAGACTGTTACACGATAACAAGATATGCTATCGAAAAGAAAACGCAAAGAGTATGGAGAGAGGGATTTGACGATGACGCTTCGGATTACAAATTCATTGAGCCGCCAGAAAGAGGAATTCGTTCCGGTCGATCCGGATCATGTGCGGCTCTATGTCTGTGGTCCGACGGTTTACAACTACGCGCATATCGGCAATGCGCGGCCGGTCATCGTCTTTGACGTTCTGGCGCGGCTTCTCCGGTATCTCTATCCGCGCGTGACCTATGCGAGCAATATCACGGATATCGACGACAAGATTATCAAGGCCGCCAATGAAACCGGTCAGGAGATTTCCGCGATTACGACGAAATACGAGGCGATTTTTAACGAGGATATGGCCGCGCTCGGTGCCTTGCCTTTTGATGTGCAGCCGCGGGCGACGGAGCATCTGCCCGAGATGATCCACGTGATTGAGGATCTGATCGCGGCCGGACACGCCTATGAGAATGAGGGACATGTTCTGTTCCATGTGCCGTCATGGTCCGGCTATGGACAATTGTCGCGCCGGAACCGGGACGATCAGATTGCGGGGGCGCGCGTCGAGGTCGCGCCGTATAAGAAAGATCCGGCGGATTTTGTGCTCTGGAAACCGAGTACGGACGATCAGCCCGGATGGGACAGTCCATGGGGGCGCGGGCGGCCGGGCTGGCATATTGAATGCTCTGCCATGTCCGAAAAGCATCTGGGGTTGCCGTTTGACATTCACGGCGGCGGCGTGGACCTGACCTTTCCGCATCATGAAAACGAGATTGCGCAGTCCTGCTGTGTGCACGGGCATCAGGATAACGTTCAGACGTATGCGAAATACTGGATGCATAACGGTCACTTGATGGTCGAGGGTGAGAAAATGTCGAAATCTATCGGCAATATTCTCTGGATTCATGACCTTCTTCAGAAATGGCCGGGTGAGGCCCTGCGCTGGAACATGCTGACCGGGCATTATCGCCAACCGATGGACTGGCGCGAAGACGGCGTACAGCAATCGAAGCGGACGCTCGACCGGCTCTATCAGAATCTTCTTACGCTTAAAAATGTTCCGGCGGATCCGGATGCGCCGGTGCCCGAGGCCTTTTTGGCGGCTCTTTGTGACGATCTGAATACGCCGATGGCTCTTGCCGAGCTTGGCAGGCTGGCCCGTGATGCGGCGGCGGAGCCGTCTCCCGCATCGAAGGGGGCTCTTCTGGCGGCGGCAAATCTTCTGGGTGTCCTGCAGGCAGATCCGGCGCAGTGGCTTGGGTACGCGGGGGGCAGCGGTTTCGATGGCGATCACGGCGAAGATTCGGAAATTGATGCGTTACTTGCAGAGCGCCAGCAGGCCCGCAAGGATAAGAATTTTGCCCGGGCCGACGAGATCCGGGATACGCTCTCCGTGCGCGGCATCGTCATCGAAGACACACCGGAGGGCTCGAAATGGAAACGCGAAACCCGTTAAAGCCGCTTTGTTTGTTCTTCTTCGCGGGGCGGGAAGGATTGATCCGCTACACCGTTCTTATGGCGGTTCTTGCCGTGGGCCTTGCGATGGCGCATTTCACGGTTGACCGTCCGCATTATGACGGGCGGCATTATGCCTTTATGGCGTATAATCTTGTGACGCACGGGACGGTCTCGACCGATCAGGATCTTATGCCCGGAGAGGATCCTTTGCCGTCCTTGCGCCGGGAGCCGATGTTTCCGTTCTTGCTGGCCGGGATGATGGCGATTTATCCCGGGCAGGATTTCCGGACGCATGGCAAGGCATGTCTTCTGGATGAGACGCTTTGTCCGCAATTTCTGACCTTTTTGAAGATTCCCAATCTGGCGCTGCATGTGTTGTTGATCTGTCTGACCGGCTGGGCGGCAGGACGGTTGGTCGGGCGGCGCGGTGCGGCGTATGCGGGCGTGACGCTGGCGGCCCTGTTTACCGGGTATCTGTCTCTGGCGAATATCTATTATGCGGAGACGCTGGCGTCCGTTCTGTTTCTCTTGACGTCGATGGGGCTGTATCTCGGATTGACGGCGCGCCGTCCTTCGGCCGCGGCAGGAGGCGGGCTGGCTCTCGGGTTGCTGATCCTGACGAAAGCCGCGTTCTTTTATTTTCTGATCGTGTGCCTGATGATCCTTGCGGGGATGGCGTTTTTGGCATTGTTTCGTACTGTGCGATGGGGGGCCGTCGCTCGGGCCGCCCTGTATGTCCTGCTTGCCTGCGCGGTGATCGCGCCGTGGATGGTGCGTAATCATGCGGTGTCGGGAGAATGGAAAATCGCCGGGCGCGGCGGGGAGGTGCTCTCGATCCGGGCATCCTATGATACGATGCCGTGGTCCGATTATCTGCCTGCGTTGATGTATTTTACGCCGATCATCGGCGAAAAGATCCTCCTTCGAACCTATGGCGAAGAGGTGTTCGCGCGCCTCGATCGGGAAAGTGATGCGAGTTACTATCAGACCGCCAAAGACCGCCGGTCGGTTGCGCATGTCCGGGCTGCGGAGGAGGGGGTGTCTCTCAACGCGGCTGCGCTTGAGGTCGTTCGGGAGAATTTCGGCAAGCATCTCGCGTTGACGGCGGCATTTATGTATCGCGGCGCATTTGCACAGGCCTATGTTCGGGATCAGTCTTTGCCGCTGGCTCTTATCCTTTTGGGTGCTTTTGTCGCGCTCTGGTTTGTGCCTGCGGGGCTTGCCGTGTCTCTTTGGGCACCGTTTAAGGATATCCGGCTTTGGGTGTTCCTGTTTCCGGCTTATTTCTCCTATGCGTTTCACGCTTTTCTGACGCACTATATCCCGCGTTACTCGACACCGCTGATTCCGGTGTTTATGATCGCGCTGATTGTTTTTGTCTGCTGGATCCTTGAGGCTGCGGGGCGTAAAAAGAAAACCTGAACTTTATCGAGAACGGAAAGAACGAGGCGATGCCTAAAAATTACAAGAACCTGACTGTGATTGTCCCGGCCTATAATGAAGCGGAGCGGATCAGCGAGACGGTTGCGGCTCTGCGTGGGCAGCTCGACACGATGGGGAAGGACGGCTGGATCTGCAAGATCTATGTGATTAATGACGGCTCGAAGGACGAGACGCGCACGATTGCCCAAAAAGCGGGAGTGGACCGCGTTTTATCGCATACGACGAATCGCGGGCTTGGCGCGGCGGTGCGGACGGGCTTGCGCGCGGCGCGGGATGACGGAGCGGACATCGCGATCAAGTTCGACGCGGATCTACAGCACGATCCGGCCGATATTCCCGCATTGATCGCGCCGATCACCGGCGATCTGGCCGAGGTGGTCTACGGCAACCGGTTTGAGCGGATCGCTTATAAAATGCCTTTTGTGCGCAGTATCGGCAACCGTGTTTTTCGCCAGCTTATGCGCTGGTTGACCGGCTGGCCGCTCAAGGACAGCCAGCCCGGGATTTTTGCGGTTTCAAAGACGTATCTGCGCGTGTTCAGCATGCCGGGGGATTATAACTATACCCAGCAAATCCTGCTCGATTCCTATCTCAAAGGGATGCGGTTCGATCATGCCGATGTCGCGTTCCGGGAGCGGACGACCGGGAAATCCTTCATTTCCCTGAAATATCCGTTCAAAGTCCTTCCCCAGATTATCATGGTGCTTGTGGCCGTGCGGCCGCTGCGCGTGTTTGCGCCGGTCGGGCTTGCGTTTCTGGCTTTGGGCGCGCTCGTGTTCGGGGTCGAGTTTCTCGGCTGGCTCCTTACGGATCATTTCGACAAGCCGGTCCGCAGTGTGAACCTTGTGATGGGGACGGGCCTGTTCGGCCTTCAGACCCTGTTCTTCGGCCTGCTCGCGGAGCTGATTGTCTATACCCGCCGGAATTAGCGATCATTCGTTGGGGACGCGCTTCAAAGATCTTCATTTTCGGTGAGGAACCTGCTATCAGAGGCGAGGAAAACCAGTCTTCTTATAACGAAAGCAGATCCCTATGACCTCCTCGTCTCCCCTCGCCCAGCATCATGACCGTATCCTGATCCTCGATTTCGGCTCGCAGGTCACGCAGCTCATTGCCCGCCGCGTGCGGGAGAGTGGCGTGTATTGCGAAATCTGGCCGTTTAACGATGCGCCGCTGGAGAAAATCAAAGGCTTTTCGCCCAAAGGAATCATCCTTTCGGGCGGACCGCGCAGCGTGACGGAAGAGGGCTCTCCCCGCGCGCCGGACGGGCTGTTTGACATGGGTTTGCCGATCTTCGGGATTTGCTATGGACAGCAGACCATGACGCTGCAACTTGGGGGGAAGGTGTCCGGCTCCGACCATAAAGAGTTTGGGCGGGCGTTTGTGGATGTCCTCGACGACACGGCGATTACCAGGGGCGTGTGGGAGAAGGGCGCGCATGAGCAGGTCTGGATGAGCCATGGCGACCGCGTCGAAGCGCTCCCCGAAGGCTTCCGGATTATCGGGCGCAGTGACGGCGCGCCTTATGCCTTTATCGCCGATGAAAACCGCCGCCTCTATGGTGTGCAGTTTCACCCGGAAGTCGTGCATACGCCGCACGGGGCGCAGTTGCTCCGGAACTTTACGCATGGTGTGTGCGGGTGTTCGGGGGACTGGTCGATGGCGGCCTTCCGCGCCGAAGCGATTGAGAAAATCCGTGCGCAGGTCGGTGGGGGCAAAGTGATCTGCGGGCTTTCCGGCGGCGTGGATTCTTCTGTGACGGCGGTTCTGCTGCATGAGGCGATCGGCGATCAGCTCACCTGTATCTATGTCGATACCGGCCTGATGCGCGCCGGGGAGTCGGAGCAGGTCGTCGAGCTCTTTAAAAATCACTATAACATCCCGCTGATCCATGAGAACGCGGCCGGTCTCTTTTTGGGGAAACTGGCGGGCGTGAGCGATCCGGAACAAAAGCGCAAGATCATCGGCGGCACGTTTATCGATGTGTTTGATGATTGTGCACAGCGCGTTGGCGGTGCGGATTTTCTCGCGCAAGGGACGCTTTATCCGGATGTGATCGAGAGCGTGAGCTTCACGGGCGGGCCGTCCGCGACGATCAAGAGTCACCATAACGTTGGAGGTCTGCCGGCGCGCATGGATCTCAAACTTGTCGAACCCCTGCGCGAACTCTTTAAAGATGAAGTCCGCGCGCTCGGGATGGAACTCGGCATGCATGAAGATTTTGTGAAGCGTCACCCGTTTCCGGGGCCGGGGCTCGCGATCCGCGTGCCGGACGAGATCACCAAAGACAAGCTCGAAATCCTGCGCAAGGCCGACACGGTCTATCTGGAAGAAATCCGCGCGGCCGGGCTCTATGACGCAATCTGGCAGGCCTTCGCGGTCCTGCTCCCGGTCCGCACCGTCGGCGTGATGGGCGACGACCGGACCTACGATCATGTCTGCGCGCTCCGCGCCGTGACCTCCACGGACGGCATGACGGCGGATTACTACCCCTTCCCGCATGAATTTTTAGGGCGCGTCGCCACCCGCATCATCAACGAAGTCCGCGGCATCAACCGCGTCACCTACGACATCACGAGCAAACCGCCCGGGACGATCGAGTGGGAGTAAGAGAAAAACAACCGTCATCCCCCGGCCAGAGGGAACGAAGGGTCCGGGGGATCCATTCATAATCCCGCGCGAACGGATAAATGGCTCCTCCGAACAAGTCGGAGGAACGGTACGGAACTTCAGCTATGGATAAGAGGACTTTAAAATCTTATAAACCAACGTCATCCCGGCGAAAGCCGGGATCCAGTCATAAAGTTGTTTAAACGCGGAGGTCCGGA
>JANQFU010000026.1 GCA_028277665.1 Alphaproteobacteria bacterium
GCGATGGACGAAGGCCTGCGTTTCGCGATCCGCGAAGGCGGCCGCACCGTCGGCGCCGGCGTCGTCGCGAAAATCAAGAAATAATCCCGGTCCAAAATCGTAATACAGAAGGGGACACAACGAATTCATTGTGTCCCCTTTTTTGTGTCCGGGTCCATATTCACAGATATTGTTTATTCTGCGGAGAAGGTGATTTTTTGCTTGCGTTCGGGCGCAAGCCCTTGTATGTTTCGCGCGGTTTGTTGGACAGGTGAAGAGTGAATTTCGCACAAACCCGGGGAGATCATGCCCGGAGAGCGGCCCTGTCGGACGAAAAAGATTCGCGTGCAAAAAAGCGCAAGATACGAAAAAAGCGAAGGTAAAGCAGATGGATACACAAACCATTCGGATTACTCTGAAAGCGTTTGATCACCGGATTCTCGACGGGTCGACCGCGGAGATCGTCAACACGGCCAAACGGACCGGCGCACGCGTACGCGGCCCTGTGCCCTTGCCGACCCGGACGGAAAAATTCACTGTTCTGCGTTCGCCGCACATCGACAAAAAATCCATGGAACAGCTTGAGATGCGCACACACAAGCGCCTCATCGATATTGTGGATCCGACTCCGCAAACCGTGGATGCGTTGATGAAACTGGATCTGGCGGCCGGTGTGGACGTCGAGATTAAAATCGGCCAGGCGAAAGCCGCGGCTTAAAAGTTAAATATGGAAGCAATCTAAGTTGTCCTGATGACGGGCCAACCAATGGAGAGAAAAATGAGAACCGGACTGATCGCAAAAAAAGAAGGCATGACGCGGATCTTCGATGAAGACGGGCGTCACGTGCCTGTGACCGTTCTGAAGATTGACGGCTGCCGTGTGACGGCGCAGCGCACCGAGGACAAAGACGGCTATTGTGCCGTTCAGCTCGGGGCCGGCACGGCCAAGGTGAAACGCACCTCCAAAGCCATGCGCGGTCATTTTGCCAAATCCAAAGTCGAGCCGCGGAAAAAAGTCGCGGAATTCCGCATTTCCCCGGAAAACATGATTGACACGGGCGCCGAACTTGGTGCGAACCATTTTGTCGCCGGACAATATGTCGATGTCGTCGGGACCTCCATCGGTAAGGGATTTGCCGGTGCGATGAAACGCCACAATTTCGGCGGTATGCGGGCCAGCCACGGTGTGTCGATTTCTCACCGCGCGCACGGCTCCACCGGTCAATGTCAGGATCCGGGGAGAGTCTTTAAAGGCAAGAAAATGGCGGGTCACATGGGCGATGAGCGCGTGACCGTTCAAAATCTCGAGGTTGTCGCAATCGACGAAGACGATAATCTGCTCCTCGTCAAGGGGGCGGTCCCCGGCGCGAAAGGCGGCTGGGTGCTCGTTTCCGATGCGGTGAAAAAACCGGCTCCGAAAGATGCGCCGTTCCCGGCGGGTCTGCGGACGGTTCCGGTTCCGGAAGCGGCCAATGAAGACCAAGACCCGGCGGAAGACATTATAGAAGACACAAACACGGATGCCGAGCCGGAAGCGCCTGCGGAAACTGAAGCCGCCGCCGCGTCCGATGACGCCGAGAACAAGGAATAAGGAGCGCGCCCCATGAAACTCGCAGTTAAAACGCTTCAGAATAAGGACGCCGGCGAAATTACGCTCGATGAGTCCGTGTTCGGGGTCAATGTCCGTCAGGATATTCTTCACCGGATGGTGCATTATCAACAAAACAAACGCCGGGCCGGAACGCATAAGACGAAACAGCGCTCCGAAATCGCCGGAACGGGGGCGAAACCCTGGCGTCAAAAAGGAACCGGCCGGGCGCGTGCCGGTGACCTGAAGCGGCCTCAGGATGTCGGCGGGGCCACAGTTTTCGGGCCGGTCGTCCGGAGCCACGCAACGGACCTGCCGAAAAAAATTCGCCGGCTTGCGCTGAAAATGGCGCTTTCCGCGAAAGCCGGAAGCGGCAAGCTGATCGTTCTGGATGATCTGAAAGCGAACAGCCACAAGACAAAGCCGATGGCGGAAAGCCTGAAAGCATTTGGCTTTAACTCCGCGCTGATCGTCGGCGGAAATGAGATCGACGCGAACTTCGCACGCTCGACAAGCAATCTGCCGCGCATTGACGTCCTGCCGAGCCAGGGGGCGAACGTATACGACATTCTGCGCCGCGAGACGCTGGTGCTGAGCAAAGACGCGGTGAATGACCTCACCGAAAGACTGAAAGGGTAAGATCATGGCGAAGGCAAAAAAAGACGCAAAACAGGTTGCTGAATGGATGTACGAAATCATCCGCACGCCGGTGATCACGGAAAAAGCGACCATGGGCTCCGAGCACGGGCAGGTCACGTTCAAAGTGCCGCTGTCCGCGAGCAAGCCGCGGATCAAAACGGCGGTTGAAACGCTTTTCGACGTGAAGGTCAAAGGCGTGAACACGCTGGTCCAAAAGGGAAAAAACAAGCGTTTCCGTGGGATCATGGGCCGCCGGAGCGATATGAAGAAAGCGGTTGTCACGCTCGAAGAGGGACAAACGATCGATGTCGGAACGGGTGTCTGATCTTTAAAAGGATTTCGTCATTCCCGCGAAGGCGGGAATCTTTTGAAGAAAAAGACAGGAAGACCCCCGCTTTCGCGGAGATGACGGAAAAAAGAGAAGAGACTTTGAGTAACTATGGTGATCCGCCGAAAAGGGATGAAGAGGAAAAAGAAAAATGGCATTGAAAAAATTTAATCCGATTACGCCGGGGACGCGCCAGCTGGTTCTGACGGACCGCAGCGACCTCTGGAAAGGCGCGCCGGAGAAGGCGTTGACCGAAGGGAAAACGAAAACGGGCGGGCGGAACAGCTCCGGCCGGATTACGTCATGGCAACGCGGCGGCGGACACAAGCAGCGCTACCGCGTGATCGACTGGAAACGGAACAATTTCGGCGTTGAAGGGACGGTCGTCCGTCTGGAATACGATCCGAACCGGACGGCTTATATTGCGCTCGTCGAGTTTGAGGGCGGCGAGAAACGCTATATTCTCGCACCGCAACGCCTGAGCGTCGGCGACAAAATCATGTCCGGCGACAAAGCGGACATCAAGCCGGGAAACGCGCTGCCGATGAAAAACATCCCGGTCGGGACGATTATTCACAACATCGAAATGAAGCCGGGTAAAGGCGCGCAAATGATCCGCTCTGCCGGAACGTTTGCACAGCTCGTCGGCCGGGATCAGGGCTACGCCCAGATCAAACTGGCTTCCGGCGAACTGCGGATCGTCCGTCAGGAGTGCATGGCGACGATCGGCGCGGTCTCGAACCCGGAACACATGAACACGAACATGGGGAAAGCCGGCCGCAATCGCTGGATGGGCAAGCGCCCGTCAGTGCGCGGTGTCGTGATGAACCCGGTCGATCACCCGCACGGGGGTGGGGAAGGACGGACCTCGGGCGGGCGTCATCCTTGCACGCCCTGGGGTAAACCGACCAAAGGCGCGAAGACCCGTAAAAACAAGGCGACGGATAAATACATCCTGCGCCGCCGCAAGAGCAAGAAGTAAGGAGTAAAGAGACATGGCACGTTCAATCTGGAAAGGTCCGTTCGTCGACGGATATCTGCTTAAAAAAGCCGAAGCCGTTCTCCAGAGCGGCCGCCGCGAGATCATCAAGACATGGTCGCGCCGTTCGACCATTCTGCCGAACTTCGTCGGTCTGACGTTCGGCGTGCACAACGGTAAAAAATTTGTTCCGGTCCTTGTCACAGACACCATGATCGGGCATAAACTGGGCGAGTTTGCGCCGACGCGGACCTATACCGGCCACGGTGCAGACAAGAAGGCGAAGCGAGGATAAAGAAAATGGGACAGAACGCAAACGCGCCGCGTCAGGCGGGAAATGAAGCAAGAGCGGTGGCATTCAACATCGACTCGAGCCCGCGCAAGGTGAACCTTGTCGCGCAAATGATCCGCGGGCAAAGCGCCGAAAAAGCGCTAACGGATCTGCAATTCTGCAAGCGCCGGATTGCCGGGACGGTGGCCAAGCTTCTGCAGTCCGCGATCTCGAACGCCGAAAACAATCACAACCTCGATGTCGACGACCTCATCGTATCCGAGGCATCCGTCGGCCGCGGGATCCGGATGCGCCGCTTCCGCGCCCGCGCCAGAGGCCGCGCCGCCCGCATCGAGAAAGATTTCAGCAACCTGACGATTGTCGTCCGCGAACGCGAAGCAGAAGCATAGGAGTAGGACAAACTATGGGACAGAAAGTTAATCCAATCGGCCTGCGCGTCGGCATCAACCGGACCTGGGATTCTCGCTGGTACTCCGGACGCGATTACGCGGACAAACTGGTTCAGGATCTGGAGCTGCGCAAGTTTCTCCAGAAGAAACTGAAAGCCGCCGGCGTCAGCAAAGTCTTGATTGAACGCGCCGCGAAAAACACGCGCGTCAGCGTCCACACGGCGCGCCCGGGTGTGATCATCGGTAAAAAAGGCGCAGATATCGAAAAACTGCGCCGGGAAATCGGCGATCAGATCGGGAGCGATGTGTCCCTGAATATCGTTGAAATCCGGAAGCCGGAGATTGATGCGCAACTTGCCGCCGAAGGCGTCGCTCAACAGCTCGAGCGCCGGGTTTCTTTCCGCCGCGCCATGAAGCGTGCGGTCCAGTCCGCGCAGCGCATGGGGGCGCTCGGGATCCGGATTAACGTCTCGGGGCGTCTCGGCGGGGCCGATATCGCCCGGACGGAATGGTACCGCGAAGGTCGTGTGCCGCTGCACACGCTCCGTGCGGATCTGGACTACGGAACGGCCGAAGCCCTGACGACCTACGGGATCATCGGCATCAAAATCTGGATCTACAAAGGCGATATCATGGCCCACGATCCGCTGGCGCGCGATAAACGCCTTCAGGAAACCCAGGGCGGTATGCCGCGGAGTTAAAGCTTTTCCTGTCATTCCCATGCAAGTGGAGATGACGGAAAAGGGATTTTTGCAGAGGTTTCTTTATAGTGCTCTGGACAAATAAAAAGCCTTCTTCCCACGGGAGAGAAGGCTTTTTGTGTACAATTAACCGTTCAATGCACTATAAACGATGAAAGTTCTAACGCGCGCCGTTCTTTTGAGCGTACTCTTGCGCAAAAGCCGCGAGCGCTTCGGGGTCGAGCGGCCGCGCATAGAAGTAGCCCTGAATGAAATCGCACCCGAACGATTTCAGGAGATCGACGATATCCTGCGTCTCGACACCTTCGGCGACAGTCTCCATCTGAAGCTTTTTCGCCATAGCGAGCGTCGCTTCAACAATCGCGAGATTGCTTTTGTTCTCAAAGATGCTCCGGACGAGTTCCTGCGCGACTTTCAGCCGGGTAATCGGCAGGTGGATCAGATAGGTCAAAGAGGAATATCCGGTTCCAAAATCATCCACCGCGAGCGTAATCCCGGAATAGGAGAGAAGCTGGATATTCGCGGTAATGGTTTCATCCGCGCCGATATGGGCGGACTCGGTAATCTCAAGCTCGATCCGGTCCGCTGAAATACCGTGTTCGGAGAGGATATCCAGACAAGTCACAGCGAAGCCGGGCTCCTGAAGTTGGGGCGTTGCAACGTTGATCGCAAGCTTGTCAATGGGAACGTCCGCCTCGATCCATGCCTTAAGCTGCCGGCAGGCCGTTCGGAGAACCCAATATCCGACTTTGATCATATGCCCGTGAGATTCGGCGATCGGGATAAAGTCTCCGGGACCGACCCAACCGAGCTTTCCGGACGTCCAGCGGATCAGCGCCTCGCAGCAAATTTTGCCCGGGTCGTTCAGATTGATTTGCGGCTGATAAACCAGTGAAAATTCCTGCCGGTCCACTGCGAAAAATAATTCCCGCGCTACCGTACTGATATACTCGGCCTTTTCCGTGATCTCATCGGTATGAAGAACATAGACCCCGCGTTTTGCCTTCGCTTCACTGAGCGCCAGGTCGGAACGCTCCAGAACGGAGCTTGCGGATTCATCGGGACTGTTCGGCATCGCCACGCCGATGCTCGTTGTGATCTTCAGATCGTGATCCATAACCGTGAACGGATTTTGAAAATGCGCGCGGATCTGCCCGGCCATGGCCTCGGCATCATCCCGGCCGTTCACGTTGTTCTGGAGGACGACGAATTCATCCCCGTCGAGCCGCGCGATAAAATCGGTATCGGAAGCAATCTCGTTCAGACGGCGGGCCGCCTGAAGAAGAAGTTGATCGCCGGATTGATGGCCGAGGGAGTCGTTCACGTATTTGAAATGATCGAGATCCAGAAAATGCACAGCGAAAAGAACGCCTTCATGCGCATAGCGCGCCATGGCCAGTTCAAGCTGGCCCATCAGGAAACGCCTGTTTCCGATTCCGGTCAGCGTATCCTTCAGGGCCTGCGTGTGCAGCTCCGACTGGATATAGCGCATCTCGGTAATATCGGACGCATAAACGTTGACATAGCCCTTATCGGAAAACGGCACGACATCAAGCGAAAAGACCTTTTCGCCGACCCTGAGCTCAACCGTCTGGCGTTTTTTCGATTGGCAAACGCCTTCCAGTGCCTGTTCGACCAGCGCATCAGGCACTTTCTGATCATGATTTCCGGACCGCTGTAGCGCCAACGCCCGGCGCGCCGCAAAATTGCAGGCAAGAATACGTCCGTCCCGCGCCATCCGCAGGATGGGACTCGGGCTCTCGGCCATCAGCGTCGCAAAATCGGAAAAACTCTGCTCGCTGCTCGTATCGGAAAACTCGGCTTGTTTCGGTTCGCTCATTCTCGGCCCGCATACGGGTTCAACCTGTCCATTCGGATAGTTTACGGCGCAGACCCCCGAAACGGCAAGAAAACGGGCGGCTCGAAGCCTCCTGTTCCGCGTAAAAATCAAAGATATAATGCCAGAACAGCTACTTAGGGTTGAGCTACCGCTCCTCCGGGTTCATAGATCTGTATGTTTTATGACGGGACTTACGCGAAACGTGTACAGGAACCTCTGCAAAAACCTCTTTTTCGTCATCTGCGTAAGTCCCGACGATTCTCATCCAGCCAAAACTGGACGGGTTAGTCTGGTTTTGATAAACCTCGATAACCGGTTCAGTGCCGCCGGGAAGCATGACACGGAAAACATGAGCAAAGAAACATGACGAAAGACGAACAGATTATCCGGGCCGCAGCAGGGCTTTTTCTGGCGCAGGGTTACGGCGGGACAAGCATGGACGCCATTGCCCGGGAGGCAGGCGTGGCCAAACAGACGCTTTACAGCCGCTTTAACAATAAAAACGGCCTGTTCAGTGCGATTATCCGGCATAGCTGCGCCGCAGCGTTTGAGGGGTTGCCGGCCGCCGGAGATCCACCCGGTCTTCCCGAATATCTGACGCAGTTCGGAGAAAGAATGTTGGGAATTCTATTTGGCGGGGAGGCTCTGAATTTATATCGTCTTGTGGTCGCCGAGGCGCCGCGCTTTCCGGAACTCGGACAGATCTATTACGAGCAGGGCCCACAGAGCACAATCCGTGGATTGACGAACGGCCTCTCGGCTTACGGCATAACCCGGGTCGAAGCCCGACTCGCGGCAGAGCAGTTTCTGGGTCTGCTGACCGGACATCTCCTGACCCGTGCGCTTTTGAATGCCGACGGAGCACCGTCTTCGCGCGAAAAAGCCGTTTATGTCCGCGAAGCGGTCACATCCATCTTCAAAGCCCGCGCGCTTTCGGATATATAGGGGCCTCTGTAAACGTCATCCCGACATACAAGGTTCTCTAGCAGCCTGCTAGACCGAAACGTGATTGCGGATAAATTCCTTGACGGAGTCGAGGTCGGCATCGACTGGTGTGAAGTGCTCGTCTTTCGTCATGATCCCCGCAACACGCTCCGGCAATTCGGGACGAATACCGGTTGCTTTCTCAACGGCGTCCGGGAACTTTGCCGGATGCGCACAGGCGAGTGAGACCAGCGGCAAATCCGGACGGTTCGCGGCTTTTAGCGCCGCATGGAGGCCGACCGCCGTATGCGGATCGATCAGGCGGCCTGTTTCCTCGTAGCAGGCCCGCATCATGCCGATCGTATCCTCTTCCGAGCACCGGTGCGCGGAGAATGTCGCCCGGGCCCGTTTGTGAACTTCCGGACTGACGCGGAACGCCCCGTTGGCCTTAAAGGCCGACATGAGTTTGGCGAGGGATTTGAAATCCCGGTTCATGATTTCGCACAAAAACCGCTCGAAATTGCTGGAAATCTGGATGTCCATACTCGGAGAAATCGTCGGCTGGACCTGCGAGACCCGCATCTCCCCGGTTTCGAAAAAGCGGGTCAGGATATCGTTGCGGTTGCTGCCAATGATGAGCTGCTCTACCGGCAGACCCATCTGCGCGGCGACCCATCCGGCATAGACATTGCCGAAATTCCCGGTCGGCACGGCGAAAGATACCGGGCGGTCCGGTCCGCCGAGCGCTGCCGCGCTCGAGAAATAATAAACGCTTTGTGCGATAATCCGCGCCCAGTTGATGGAGTTGACCGCGCCAAGCCGCATGGCATAGCGAAACGGCGCATCGGCGAACATCGCCTTGACGAGCGCCTGACAATCGTCAAACGTTCCCTTCACGGCCAGATTATGCACGTTCGGCGAGTCCACCGTCGTCATCTGGCGCCGCTGTACCTCCGAGACCCGCCCGTGCGGATGCAGGATCACGATATCGACATGCGCGCAGTTCCGGCAGGCCTCGATTGCCGCGGACCCCGTATCCCCGGACGTCGCGCCGATCAACGTCATCCGCTCGCCGCGCTGCTCCAGAACATAATCGAACAGGTGTCCGAGAAGCTGAAGCGCGACATCTTTAAAAGCGAGCGTCGGGCCGTGATACAGCTCCATCAGCCATGTGGACGGGCCGATCTGGCTGAGCGGCACAACGCAGGAATGACCGAAAACACCGCTTTCTTCATAGGTGTGCGTGATCAGAGCCCGCAGGACGTTCGGCGGGATGGAGTCCTTCGAGACGAATTGTTCGAGAACCATAAACGCGATCTCGGCAAAAGATTGTCCGGTCATGCGCTCGATCTTGACACGGTCGATCACGGGGAGGCTTTCCGGGATATACAGGCCGCCGTCCGGCGCCATTCCGGCCGTCAGAATTTGCGCAAAATCTTTCGGCTCTCCGGGGCCCCGGGTCGAGATATAGCGAGTCATGATATCACTTACTTCCGTATTAAAAACAATGGTCTGACAACATTACGAGAGTTTCAGGTAGCGCCGCTGGATATGCGTAAGCAAAGGTTTCCAGGACAGCTCTTCGCCCGTAATGTCTTTCAGGAGCGCATTATAGTGAATGAGGCGGCCTTGGGAATGGATTTTTTCACGCAGCCAGGTCGAAATCTGGTCGAACCGGCCCCGCAGAACCTGCGAGCGGATATCGGGAAAATCTCGCTCCATCGCCTGGTAAATCTGCGCCGCCATCATATGGCCGAGCGCGTAAGCCGGGAAATATCCGAATTTCCCGACAAACCAGTGCACGTCCTGCAGGCAGCCCTCGGCCGGAGTTTTCGGGACGACTCCGATATATTTTTGCATTTTCTCGGCCCAGGCGTCCGGCAGATCGTCAAGCGTCAGCCGGCCTTCGATCAGATCCCGCTCCAGATAGAACCGGACGAGGACATGCTGGAAATAGGTGACTTCGTCGGCGTTCTTGCGGTCGACCGTCGGCTGGACATGCGTTTTCAGGGCGTACAGATTTCCGGCCTGAAGATCCGGATCGCCGATCCCCTGAAACAGACCTTCCAGACGCGGCGATAAAAACGCGAAAAACTCCGGCATCCGGCCGATGATCATCTCGACCAAAAGCGCCTGCGATTCCTGGACCATCGCGCCGAGATCCGCCGCGACGGGCTGGTAACGCCATTCCTTGCGCGGCAGGCCCTGAATATACAGGCCGTGCCCGCCCTCATGGAGCGTGCTTTTCATCGAATCCAGGAAATTCCGGGAATCGGCCGTTTTGATCACAAGCCGCGTGTCGTCCGGCGTTCCGCCCTCAACCGGGTTGTGACCGGTTTCATACAGCCCCCCGCGCGAGAAATCGAACCCGATCACCTTTAAAAGCGCCTTGTTGATCCAGAGCTGGGCCTCCGGCGCGAAATGCCCGCGCAGCGGAACCGGCGGCTGGCTTTTTTTCTGGCGCTCCAGAACGGCCGGAATGATTTGCTCGATTTCCTTTTCGTATCCGTCGAATAACCGCTCGACCTCCGCGACCGTCATTCCGGGCATATGTTCTTCGAGAAGATACTGATACAGGCTCCGGTCTTCGCCGTCATGCCCGCTGTCATTTCCGGAGGACCGGGGACGCGCGGAGCGGCGGGCGGAGGCAATCGCCTTGTGAAGATCAATCTGCTCCTGCAGAAAATCTTTCGCGGCCTCCCAGTCATTGGCGGCCAGAACTTCACGGTGAACCCGGCGGCCTTCATAGGACATGCTCGCCTTTTTCTCCCAAAGCTCCGGCGCGACATGGCAGAACTGGAGATAGAGCGCTTCCATCTCGCGCAGATTGGCGCGGTCCCATTCGTCCCACTGACCGGGGAACGAGGTCTCGTGATTGATCGCCTCTTCGAGATCTTCATAGACGCTTTTGTCGATCAGATCTTCATGCATCCGGCGAAACAGAAAGGAAATCTGGCCAAGGCGGCTCTTATACGCGCCCTCCGGCATGGCCGTCAGGAAGTCCCGGCCCAGAGCCTCGATCACGCCGCTCATCCGTCCGACATCGCGGAAGCGGACTTTCAGACGGGAATAGGCTTCGCTCGGATGGCGGGCGTCCTGCTTGGGCATGTCGGGCCCGGAGGACAGCACAGGTCGCGGCACATGGGCAGGCTCGGGCAGGCGATGCGCCGCCGCGCGGAGCCGCCAGAAACTGAAAAAGGACGCGATCCGCATCCAAAAGGATTTTATCTTTTCGAAGAACGGTTTATCAGACATATCAACATATCTTAACACGTCCCGCCGCAAACGGCTATCCCGCCTGCGGAAAAAAGTTAACGCGTCCTTTCCGCCTGACGGCCCCGCAAGAAGTTCCGGCCTGCGTCACCTTGGCGGAAGCCGGAGTCGCACGTCAAAGAATGCGGGTTAATTTTCTCCATCCGTCATTACTGAACCTGCACAGCAATGACAAAAAAACTGGATCGATCGGGGGGGTGTTAACCCGGATTCGTAGCCGTGGCTTGTGCTGGCGGATGAATGGATCCTCCGGACTCAAGCGATGCTTGGCTGGAGGATGACGGGAATAAAAAATTTCTTCGCCTCTCTGCGGTTAAAAAGACTTTATATTTCATCTGGTTATACCTCATTATCAATGAGTGTGTTCCATCCTGTAAATCTCCAGACCCGGCCAGTCATCTGTAAACAGCTCGGCATCCGTGCCCGTCATAAAAACCTGTCCGCCGGGATCCTGAAGGATCCGGAACAGAGCCTGCCGCCGCGCAGTATCGAGATGGGCGGCGATTTCATCCAGCAAGAGAACGGGAGGCGTCCCGCGCTCCGCGCGAAGCAGACGGGCCTGCGCAAGGATCAGCCCGATCAGAAGAGCTTTTTGCTCTCCCGTTGAGCACTGCGCGGCGGGCGCGTCTTTCTGCCGGTATGTGACGTCGAGATCGCTTCTGTGCGGGCCTGCGCCCGCCCCTCCGCTCGCGGCATCGGCAGAACGTCCGGCACTCAGGGCCTTCAAAAACGTTTCTTCCGCAGCAACAGCAGGCCGGTCGGCCAGCCATGTCTCAAGAGCTCCGGAAATCCGCAAATCCGAAATCGGAAAAAACGCGGCATCGGCATCCGGCGTCATATCGATCGCACGCTGAAGACGTTCGATGAAGGATTGCCGGGCGGCGGCAATCGCCATCCCCGTTTCCGCCATCTGGATCTCGAGACTGTCGAGCCAGGCCGGTGCGCCGCTATCTTCCCGCAAGAGGCGGGATCTTTGCGCCAGCGCGTTTTCGTATCTCTGAACGCGACCGGCATGGCCGGGATCGAAATGATAGACCATCCGGTCGAAAAAGCGGCGGCGGGCCGAAGCCGAATCGATAAAAAGCCGATCCATCCGGGGGGTCAGCCATAAACAGGCCAGATGATCCCCAAGAGCCGCTTGCGCGCGGACCGTTTCGCCGTTGATCCGGATGATCTTCCGGTCCGTCGCGGCATCACGTCCAATACCGAGGCGCATTTCGCCGTAGCCGGTCGCAAGAATTGCGGCGACGCTCCAGCTCCGGGCCGGATCGTGAGGAACGCAATCCGCATTCTGCATTTCTCGAACCTTCGCGCCGCGCAGGCCGCGTCCGCCGCCAAGAAGAGAAATCGCCTCCAGAAGATTTGTCTTGCCTGCGCCGTTGGCCCCGACAATCGCGACCCCGCCCGGCGTGAGATTATCAAGTCTCAACTCTTCATGATTGCGGAAGGCATGGAGAAAGATTTTCCGAATATATGTCGCTGATGATGCTTCCACAGTTTAACGCCACGACAACCGCTTAAAAACGCACCCAAATCTTGATAAACGGCTATAGGATCCTCTGAAAATTCCTTTTTTTTCGTCATCCCCGCGAAGACGGGGATCTTTCAATTCTTTGTTTCCAAAAGATTCCCGCCTTCGCGGGAATGACGATTTTTGTGTTAATGGGAGGCTTTTGCAGATGTTACCATAATCAAATTCCGTCATCCTCCCGCCAGGCATCGCTTGAGTCCGGAGGATCCATTCATCCGTTTGCGAAGACTTTAAAATGGATCCTCCGCCTTCGCGGAGGATGACGGTTTCATTGTTTTTAAATAGCTTAAACATTTTCAGGCTGTTTACATCCATTACATTAAGCGATTGCCTGTGACTCAACGCCAGACTAACGCCAAACGGACAACGTCCCGTTGTCATCCAGAAGGTAAAGCGTCTCCCCCGCCACGACCGGCGCGATATGATAGCTCTTCCCGGCTTTCCAGTCCCTGAGGACCGTGCCGTCTTCCGGATTGACCTCGACCACATATCCGTTGGATCCGACGACCAGCAAGCGGCCGCCCGCCAGAACGGGCCCCGTCCACAAGGCAGGCTCCCTGTCGCCGCCATTCAGGTCAAGCACCCATTGAATGGCGCCGGTTTCCCGGCCGAGCGCAACGAGCTTCCCGTCCGTATCCATCGCGAAAAGGCTGTTCCCCGCGACCCACGGCATTTTCATGCCGCTGATTTCGCGCTGCCAGATCCGCGACCCGCTG
Organism: Alphaproteobacteria bacterium; assembly: GCA_028277665.1. Taxonomy (GTDB): domain Bacteria; phylum Pseudomonadota; class Alphaproteobacteria; order Micavibrionales; family Micavibrionaceae; genus JANQFU01. The sequence goes on from JANQFU010000026.1 coordinate 13,180, forward strand.
CGCTCTTCAATTGCGACGAGCCGTCCGTTGAAACTGATGGCAAAGACGAGTCCCTTGTCGATGACCGGCATGGCGTTGATATCGGAGATCGCCCCGATCCCGCCGCCGCTATAGGTCCGCATCGCGGCAAGATTATCCGACCACGCCACGGCCCCGTTCTCCGCGCGGAGCGCGTAGAGCTCGCCGCTTGAAAAAGCCGGAACGACAATCTGATCGTCCGCCGCCGGAGCCGGAGCGCCGATCAGGCCGGATCCCTCACCGATTCCCTGAAAGTCCCATTCCAGCTCACCGGTTTGCGTGTTCAGCGCGACAATCGCGTTATCGAGCGTAACAACAAAAACCCGCCCGGACAGAACCGTCGGCGCCGCCCGCGCCGGGGCCCGCAAATCCGCCGTCCAGAGCGTTTCCCCTGTCATCGGATCCAGCGCGAGAACATTGTTGTACCCCGTCGTGACAAACAGGCGGCCGGTCGAATACGCCAGCCCGCCGCCAATCACGTTTTCGTCTTCGTCATCCGGACGCACAGAGCGGGACCAGAGATCCTTCCCCGTATCCTTGTCAAACGCACTGACCCGAGACGCCGTATCGAGCGTGTAGACAGTTTTGTCGAGCACGACAGGTTGCGCAAGAAGCGGGATCCTGCGGGCCGAACCTTTGCCGATGCTCGTCCGCCAGACCCGCTCCAGATTGTCGCCAAGAGCCAGATGCTGAAGCGAGTGAGACGGATAACCGCCGGGTTGCGGCCAGAATTCGTTTTTCCAGGGCTTGGGCGCGACAAAGCCCTGCGTTTCAAGAGCAATATCCCCCGGCTCCAGCTCTTTTTGCAGCTCCAGAACGGAGATCCGTTCGCCCTCAACCCTTTTTTCTTTTTCTGCCGAAAACATTGAGCAGGCACTCAACAGGCCCGCAGCAGCGCAAGTCAGACACAATGCGAAACGTGAACGGTTTATCATGAGGCTTTGCTCCTGTATCCGGGTCCGTATTATTCGTTGGAGGGGGCGTCAGCGGCCTTGACCGCGAAGACATGCGCCATGGTCCGGGCACGCTCCGCCAGTGTCGGCGGCAGTTCAGCAGCCGCAGACGCCACCTGCTCCGCATTGCTCCGCGCGGCGGCAAAATCTTTTTTATAAAAAGCGTTGATTTCAGCCGCCGTCAAAAGAGCCTGCCCCCACCATGGGCTTTTGTCCTCACCGGAGGCCATAGCCGTCAGGTCCGGGAGCCAGGTCTCGACGGTTTGCGGGTCGGCATTTTCCGGAGGGGCAGCCAGCATGTTTGCGCGAATTGCCATGACCTGCGCAAATTCGCGGTACAGGTCCGGCGCTTTTTTGTCGGCGCTGATCTGCGAATATATTTCAGCGGCTTCTCTGGCTTCTTCCGGATCTCCCTGCGCGAACGCCATGGCGTTTCCGGCGGCGATCATCAGAGCGAGCGTCCTGTGTCCCGGCCGCGTGTTTTCGGCGGTTTTCAGCAGAGCCGTACGCTGGTCGTCCGAATCCATGGATTCAATTAACAGGGTTGTTTGTTCCGCATTCTGACGGTACGTCCAGTTTTTCAGGCCCGACCAGAAGGCAACTCCGAGGATAAGTCCGGCGATTCCGCCTATAATGACCGGCCTGTACTCTTTCCAGAGTTTCAGAAGTTTTTCGCGCTCCAGCGCTTCGTCGACTTCCTGAAAAATATCCGCCATAATTTCTGCTTTCCCGTTATCGATTTCCGTTGTTTTTTATCTCGATTGTCGTCTGGCGTAAAGACATGTTATTTCTCTTATTCCGCCCATTTGATCGAGCATCCCATGGAAGGATGCTGATCTTCACCTGGCGGCGGCGCATCGCCTCGTGCGACACTGAGCATGGCAATTAAAAGTTCCGGGTGCGTATCGGCTTCCGGCTCGTTTTGACCGGCGTTGTCCAGACGGCCCCGGTACGCCAGTGTCAGATTCCTGTCATACCCGAAGAAATCCGGCGTGCAGACCGCGCCGTAAGACCGGGCGGTCTCCTGCGTTTCATCCAGAAGATACGGGAACGGAAAATCGTATTTTTCGGCAAACAGAACCATTTTTTCAAAACCGTCAGCCGGGTATTTTACAATGTCGTTCGGCATGATCGCGGCGCAACCGATTCCGTTCTCGATCAGCCGCTGCGCTGTCGGGACAAGCCGGGGCATGATTGCCTTGACATAGGGACAGTGGTTGCAGATGAACATGACCACGAGACCCTCCGGCCCGCGGCATTCCTCCAGCGTCCAGATTTTTTCGTCCGTACCGCGCAGGGAGAAATCCGGCGCAGGCGTTCCCGGAGCGGGGTCTGCAGATTGCATCAAAACCATAAAACGGCCTCATTTCTTTTCTGAATTAAATGATATACTCTTTGTATAGAGCAGTTTTTGCTCCGGTCAACTCTCCCTTTTTTTATAATCGGCTTCGTGATGTTTACATTTCTTTTTCGTTCTCCCGTTCTTTTTGCCTTTTTGGTCTCCGGATTCCTTTACAGCGATCCTGTACAGGCGGCGCAAAGCCGGAAAGCGATCGGGGAGATCAAAACGGTGATTGCCGAAAGCAAGGACACGTTTGCCGATCTTGCCCGTGTCTATGATCTCGGTTATGTCGAGATGCGGGCGGCCAATCCGGGGCTCGATCCCTGGATGCCGGGCGAAGGTGCTGAAATCATTTTGCCCATGCGCAATCTTTTGCCTTCCGCCGATCATGAAGGCGTTGTCATCAACCTTCCGGAAATGCGCTTGTATTATTTCCCGGAAGACGGCGGCACGCCGCAGAGTTTTCCGATCGGGATCGGGCGGGACGGCCTGTCCACGCCGACCGGTTCGACCAAAATTTCCTGGAAAAAAGAGGGGCCGACCTGGCGTCCGACACCCCGGATGCGGGACGAGAACCCCGATCTTCCGCCGGAGGTTCCGCCGGGCCCTGAAAATCCGATGGGCACGCATGCGCTTTATCTCGGCTGGCCCGCCTATGCCATCCACGGCACGAACAAGCCTTACGGGATCGGCCGCCGGGTCAGCAGCGGCTGCATCCGCATGTATCCCGAAGACATCGTCAAACTCTTCGGCATGGTCAGGCCGGGGGCGCGCGTTCAGGTCGTCGATCAGCCGATCAAGCTCGCCTGGATCGACGGGACGCTCTATCTGGAAGCGCATCCGACGATGCGGCAGGCCGACGAAATGGAACAAAAAGGCGTTTTGCATTCCTACAAGCTGGAGGAAGAGGAACTCCTGACTATTCTGAATGCGGCCGGAGAATATGCGAACGCAATTGACTGGTCCGTTTTGCGGACGGAAATCCGGGAGCGCCGGGGATATCCGGTTCCGATCGCCTCCCTCCCGTCTCCGGAAGAAGACGCCGGAGATGCGCAGGAAGACCGTGTGGCCGGGAACGCCATGAAGACGCCCGCGGCGGAGGGGGACAAAAGGTACAATGAGTAAGGAACGGCTTGCGTCAGTCTTTCTTCCGGAACTGATCGAGAGAGACGACTTCGCCGGTTTTACCGTCGCTCTTTTTACCGGCGACATCCGATTTTGATTGTCCGTCTTCGAAATCGTCTTCATCGATCGGCAGGCCATCTTCGTCCACGACTTCGCCGATCGGCTGGAACTGGAGCGCGAAGTTGACGGAGGGATCCGCGAAAATGCTGATCGCACCGAGCGGAATGACCAGTTTTTCCGGAACATTGTTGAACGAGAGCGTCACCTGCATTTTTTCGGCGTCCACGGCCAGATCGTAAAACTGGTACTGAAGAACGATCGTCATCTCGCCGGGATAACGGTCCCGCAGATAATCCGGAATCCGGACTCCCGGATAATCCGTCATAAACGTGATATAGAAATGATGATCGCCGGGCAGACCGTGCTCGACGACCTCGTCGATCGCATGACGGACGACGCCGCGCAATGCGCCTTCGACCATTTTGTCGTATCTCAGAATTTCGTCTTCGTCTCTCATGAGGGTATCACTTGCAGATCGGCGCTCAGGTTTCAAGAGTGAATTTCGGAAGATTGGGAATGTCGTCGCGAATCACCTCTTCATCCTCTTCCCTGTCTATCAAAAAATCCAGTGCGCAATTTGTCTGAAATTGTCTGTTGTGGACAAAATCAGCCTCCGGCCCTGTTTATATAAAAATCTTCCAGTCCTTAACCTGCGCTAAATGTCCCCGTGCATCATATCGATGAGCCGGCCCATGGCGCGCTCTCCGTCGTCGTAAAAGCCGACATGATCGTATTCATTCGTCACCCAGTAAGAGAGGTTCGGGATATGCTGGGCTGTGGCGATGGAAAAATCGTGCGGGACGAACATGTCGTCAAAGACGATCAAGACCGCTGTTGGAACCTCGTTCGCTGCAAGTCTGTGGGGATCGTACAAATCCGGCCATCCGTCATAAGCCGCAATTTTTTCGGCGGCGGCCTGAAGGGGCGCAAGATGCGCGTAGTCTTCGCCCATCCAGGGATAGATCATCTCACCGGTAAACAGGAGTGGGGTGTCGTCAAACGCAGGAAACGCGTCTCTGACCCGGTGCGCGGACCAGTTTGCGGCTTGTCCCTGGCAATAGATCGACTCATGCAGGAGATAGTAAATAGGGTTGATCTCAAAAATCTGCATGGCTTCGACATCACGCAGGAACCTGTAAGAGAGGTCCCCTTGTGATGTGAACGCGCGCTCCAGCATATAGTGGATATTTTCAAATCCACCTTTGTACCCGAGATCAAGCCCGACTTGCTGGAAACGACGGGGCGTGAGTGTCCCGCCGCCCGGAAGTGCAACGGGGTCTTCCTGCAAACGGTCCGCGAGCAGGCCCAGAATTTCGGCATCATCCGGATAGCGTTTGAAATAGGCTTTATTTTTCTGAACAGTCGTTTCATAGGTCGCGTGATAAACGGGATCCGGACCGCCGGAAAGCGCGGGTAGTCCGGCGGCGATAAAGGCGCGATCCAGCCTCTCCGGCGCGGCGGAAAGGTACCGCAGGGCACAAAACCCGCCGAAACTATGGCCGAGGATGCTCCATTTTTTATTGGGCCCCAGCAAGCGTTTGCGGATCTCTTCGGCGTCTCGAACGATGTTATCCGCCCGAAAATGACGCAGATAGTCGAATTGCGCGTCGGCACTCATCCCGGAAAGCGTCTGATGCGTAACAGGTGTGCTCAGGCCGTTTCCGCGCTGATCGAGAAGAAGGACGCGATACTCATCAAGTGCACACTTCATCCACTCGTCTTTTCCGTACGGGCGGTCGGCTTCCATGCCCGGCCCGCCTTTGAAAAAAAGAAGACAGGGAAGATCGTCCCGCTCTTTTTCCCGCGCAACAATTTCCCGCACGGTCACGGAAATGGTTTGTCCTTCCGGCTGCGCATAATCCAGCGGCACGTCGAAGACATGCTTTTTCGTGACAATCCCGGAGAAGCGGGCAGACGCAGACCCCTGGAGCGTAGACATAGGCGTACCCTTGGTATGTGCACTTTCTCAAAAGCTATCATTTTTCAACCGGAAAGGGGAAGGGGAAAATTTAAGAACCGGGAAGTATTATGTCATATTGATTTCATAGCGCACATCGCGTAATCTGAACAGATCAACGAAAGGATTGCTGATGAAATCTGCATATAAATTTGCCATCTGACAGGGGACGATGCCTATCAAAGTCAGTGAGGATGGATGACACGTATCGGTGGCATGTGTGATGAGCGCATGACTTCGAGCGAGAAACGCCAATCGCAAGGATCTCGCAAGCAGGAACCGAAAGTAACCGTGACGGCCAAGCGGTGAATATGTCCCTCCCCATTCCAAGCCTGAAACCGGAAGACAAACCCAACTCTTTCCGGGAAAAACAAACGGAACCCTGCTCCTTGATTTTCAACACGAAAACAAGGAGTTCAGGATGGCAAGACATCAAGAAAACACAGGATTTGTATGTGCAAACTGTGGAAAAACAGTAAACGCTTTGACAAACGGCAGTTACCGCAATCACTGCCCGTATTGTCTTTATTCCCTGCATGTCGATAACAATCCGGGCGACAGGCAAAGCCTGTGTCATGGCCTGATGAAACCCGTCGGATTGGCGTACAAAGCAAAAAAAGGCTGGCAGATTGTGCATGAATGTACGCGCTGCGGGCACAAATCCGTCAACAAGATCGCAGAAGATACAGACCAGCCGGATGATATCGAGCAGATATCCCGCGTGGCATCGAGATAGTTTTTGAGATTATCGAGCCGTCAGCTTTTTCTCGGGAAAAAGGACCGGGGAGCGTTCGACCCGGGTTTTCAGATCTTGAAAATAAGCGACGGCCTTCCCAACAAGGGGCTCGTTATCTTCCGGAAAGGTGAAGATCCCACCCCACACAAACATATCAATCATTCCCGGTCGGCCGAGTTGGATGCGTTTCAGAATATCCCGAATCTTGTATCCCAGTTCATCAGGGTCAACGTCTATGTCTTCCAGCTCTTCGGCATCCTGATCGAAATAGGAAAAACACCGGGGGCATTTCGACGAACCCAGAATGCATCCAGCATCTTTTTCGTGATGCAGGCAGGCGTGAACGCCGAGCGTTCGTCCATCCTCAATAGCTTTTTGCGTCGCCGCGCGCCAGATTTTGAGAAGACGTTCGCGCACAGGCCCGCCAACAAGGAGATCATCAAATGTATAAGGGCTGGCACCGCAAGATCCAACGCCATCCTCGCGCCAGCTCTGTGTTCGGGTTCTTGGCGTGAGCACCTGAAAAAAAGCGTCGATCGCTTCGCCGACACGTTGGTACTGGTCGAGAATAATACCGGTTTCTTCGTCCTGAAGACGTTCAATCTCCTCCCAGTCCTGATCCGTGAAGTTTTTCTTTTCAAGCGCGTCCGCCTGCAAAGCCTCTTTGCGCGCACGGGTGTCCGTGTGCGTTGCGGCTCTGCGGCTCTCTGCGGCTCTCTGCGGCTCTGCTGAAAGACCGTTCGGCTTCGGCGTCAAAAGGGGACATTTTTGACCTTTATCCCGTTCAATGAAAATGAATAACATTATGTAAATGATTTTTACCCTGAAATCAAGTTCTTTTTCAGTATGTGCCGCCGCTCTTGCTTTTAGGAAAACGGGGTGCTTAGATAGCGCGCATTATTTGAGAAAACAGGATACTGAAACGATGAGCGTAGACACCGCACAAATCGAAAAACTGGAAAACGAATTGTCAGCATCCGTTGCCGCAGCGGGGGACTTGCAAAGCCTTGACGAGGCCCGCGTTCAGGCGCTGGGGAAAAAAGGCCGGATCACGGATCTGATGAAACAACTCGGCGGCATGGACCCGGACGCCCGGAAAGCGGCGGGGCAGGCGCTGAACGCGCTGAAAGACAAGATCGCCGCGCAAATCGCGGACAAGGAGCGCAGCTTCAAACGCGCCGCGCTGGAAGCACGCCTGTCCGGCGAGCGCGTAGACGTCACGCTCTCCCCCCGCCCGGAACGTACAGGCCGGATCCACCCCATCTCACAGACGCAGGAAGAGATCGTCTCGATCTTCGCGGCGATGGGCTTTACGGTCAAGGACGGCCCGGACATCGAAGACGACTGGCACAACTTCACGGCCCTGAATTTCCCGCCGGGTCACCCGGCGCGGGAGATGCAGGACACCTTCTTCCTGCCCAAAACCGAAGGCGAAGAAGAGCGGTTCGCGCCGAAAGTTCTGCGCACGCATACATCGCCTGTACAAATTCGTACGATGTGTAACGAAAAACCGCCGATCAGGATCGTGGTCACGGGGCGCACATACCGCTCGGACTATGACATGACCCACACACCGATGTTCCACCAGCTGGAAGGGCTGGTCATCGACACGGAAACGAATTTCGCACATCTTAAAGGCTGCCTGCGGGAGTTTTGCGAAACCTATTTCGAGGTTGAAGACCTCCCGATGCGCTTCCGCCCGAGCTTTTTCCCCTTCACGGAGCCTTCCGCGGAAGTGGATATCGGCTGTTCACGTAAAGACGGCGGCCTGAAAATAGGAGCCGGTGACGACTGGCTGGAAATTCTGGGATGCGGAATGGTGCATCCGAACGTGCTCCGGAATTGCGGGATCGACCCCGATATCTATCAGGGCTTCGCGTTCGGCATGGGCGTAGAGCGGATTGCGATGCTGAAATACGGAATCCCGGATCTGCGGAGCTTTTTCGAAAGCGACGTCCGCTGGCTGGATCATTACGGCTTCGACCCGCTCGACCGCCCGAATCTGGCAACGCGGGAAGGATAAACAGCTCTCAAAGAAACCGGGAAAGAAAAAGGAACCGGACCCATGAGCACGATCGAACGCGCGGCCGTCATGATCCAGAACATCGAATACATGTCGATTGCTTCGGTTTGTCCCGAGACCGGCGCGCCGTGGAATACGGGTGTCTATACGGCCTATGACGAAGACTTGAAAAGCGCATTGAAAGAGGAATGAGACTTCCTTTTAAGGTCTGCGTGAACGGATGAATGGATCCTCCGGACTCAAGCGATGCTTGGCCGGAGGATGACGGAGAGGTAAAATCTCTTGGCCTTTGCGGAAAAGTGAAAGGAGAAACGTCATGAGTTACGAAAGCCTGTTTCCAAACAAAAAGCCTGTAATCGGCTGTATTCATCTCCTGCCGTTGCCGGGAAGCCCTCTTTATGACGGCGACGTGGAGCAAGTCTATGAGTTGGCCGAGCGGGAGGCCGAGATGCTCGTCCGGAGCGGTGTCGATGCATTGATTGTCGAGAACTTCCGGGACAAGCCGTTTTATCCGGGACGAGTCCCGGCAGAGACGGTTGCGGCTCTGGCGTCCGTCGGACGGGATATCATAAAACGGTGTGGCGTTCCCGTCGGAATGAATGTGCTGCGCAATGACGGGGAATCGGCGGTTGCTATTGCAACGGCAATCGGGGCGGATTTTGTCCGGATCAATGTGCACGGCGGAACCGTCGTCTCGGAACAGGGCGTTTTGCACGGACAATCGCATTTGACGTTGCGCTTGCGCGCCGCTCTGAAATCCAAAGCGTTGATATTTGCCGATGTCGGGGTCAAACATGCCGCGCCGCTTGCCGACCGGGGGTTGGCGACGGAAGCAATCGATGCGGGAGAGAGAAATCTGGCTGATGCGCTGATTGTCTCCGGCAGTATGACGGGAACGGAAACATCCGTCTCCGATGTGGACATTGTCAAGGCCAATACCCGCCTGCCCGTGGTGATCGGTAGCGGCGCAACGCCTGAGAACGTCCACAAGGTCTGGGACAAGATCGACGGTTTGATCGTCGGCAGCTATTTCAAAAAAGGCGGAAAAGCCCCGAATACGGTTGAACCCGCGCGCGTCGAAAAAATGATGGCGGCTGTGACAAAACTGCGAGCATAAATTAAGCCATGGATATCAGACCTTTTCGCGCACAGGATTTTCATTTATGGGAGCCGGTATGGATCGCCAATAATTTTGGCGAAATCGGCAACGCGGTCACGAAACAGACCTGGTCCCGGATCATCGATCCGGACTCGCCTGTCGGCGGGCTCGGCCTGTTCACACGGGGCGAGGATAAACTCGTCGGGATCCTGCATTACGTCCTTCATCCGACGACCGGGTCTCTGAAAGACGCCTGCTACATGCAGGACCTGTTCATCCGCCCGGAACACAGGGGACGCGGACTGGCCCTGCGCCTGATTGAGGATCTGGCCCGCCGCGGCGAAAAAGCGGGCTGGTCCCGGCTGTACTGGCTGGCCGAAGCGCAAAACGAAGCCGCGCAGGCCCTGTATAAAAAAGTCGGCGTAAAGCTGAATTTCACGCTACATCTTTATCCTCTCGGCCAATAAAGAAAGTTTTTCCGAAACTTGTATCGGAAGCGTTCGCGCGCTATAGTCAATAAATGGGTTATGGAGAAGCACAAGGCATTATTGCGCGTGATGACGGTGGTCCGCCACAGGCTCCGCTGTGGATGGATACGCCGGACTCGATTATGGCTCGTTTTCAGGGTTCGGTGAAGCCAGGCCTTCCGAAAAAACCGGAAGAGCTTGCACTCAGGGCGGCGAATTTCAACGGCGGGACCGCCCCGCAAACAACCGGAACAGAGAGAAACCTCACGTCCATTCCGGGCGCAGAACGTCCGCTCCATATCACAATCGGTTCCTTGATGAATGCCGGTGCCACAACCAAGGTGCAGAAAAAACTTATAGAAGAGCTGGAACAATCGATCGATCCGAAAAACCCGAACCCGGCCCAGCAGGAATACGTCACCGGAATCGCGAAACAGGTCTACACGCAGCTGATGGAAAGCCATAACACAGCGGCAGCCAGAGATCTTTTGACGGCATTTCGGGATTTAGGGATTGAGTTACAGTCTGCAGACGCGCCCGTCTGGCAACTCTCGCTAAATGTGGCAGGACAAAGCGATAACGATGCAATGAGAGGCCCCGGATTTGCACCGCTTGCGCTTGGCTAACTCTTGCACGGTAATCGATTGAAAAAAATTCGATTACACTAACATTTTGATATAATTTAATTTCGTCATCCTCCGACTTGTTCGGAGGATCCATTTCAAAACCTGCGCGGGCGGACGAATGGATCCTCTGGACAAGCCAGAGGATGACAGTTTTGTATGTTTTTGAATGGTTTATGTTCTTTTCGTATTCAATATTCATAACTTCAGGCGATTGCCGTGCTAACTCTTGTATCTTGTCGTTTCTTTCCTTACAAAAAACATACACACCAAAAGCTGGCGCGTGTTTGTAAAACCGCACTGGCATAAAGACGTATAAAAATAACGACGAATAACAAGGAACGACAAAAATGAAACTGACACTCGGCTGGTTGAAACGGCATCTGGAAACGGACGCAAGCCTGGAAGATATCGCGCGCACACTGACGGCGATCGGGCTTGAAGTTGACGGGATCGAAGATCGCGCAGCTTTGTATGATCCGTTTCGCGTCGCGTTTGTCAGGAAAGCCGAAAAACATCCGGACGCCGACCGGCTGAAGGTCTGTCAGGTTGAAACGGCGGACGGCGTCGTGCAGGTCGTCTGCGGCGCGCCGAACGCGCGAGAAGGCATGAAAGGCATTTTCGCGCCCGCAGGAAGCATGATCCCCGGCACGGACATGCTGTTAAAGAAGGGAAAGATCCGCGGGCAGGAGAGCAACGGCATGCTGGTCTCCGAGCGTGAAATGGGCCTGTCCGACGAACACACAGGCATTATCGAGGTCGACCCCGAAACCCCCGTCGGGACAAAAATGGCAGACTTATATGGTCTGGCCGACCCTGTTATCGAGATCGGCCTCACGCCCGACCGGCCGGACTGCGCAGGCATACGCGGCATCGCCCGCGACCTTGCGGCGGCAGGCCTCGGGCGGCTCCTTCCTCTGGACACCAGCCCGGTCAAGGGATCGTTCAACTCCCCCACCGAAGTCGAAATTCATGTGCCGCAGGCCTGCCCGCTTTATCTCGGCCGGACGATCCGGGGCGTGAAAAACGGCCCCTCTCCAAAATGGATGCAGGATCTCCTGAAAGCCGTCGGCTTGCGCCCGATTTCGGCACTGGTCGATGTCACGAACTTTCTGACAATGGATCTATGCCGCCCGCTGCACGTCTTCGACCTCGCGAAACTCAGCGGAAACGTCATCGTCCGCGCGGCAAAGGACGGCGAAACGCTGGACGCGCTCAACGACAAATCCTACACGCTCGCGGCCGGCCAGACGGCGATCACCGACAAAAGCGGCGTTCTCGGCCTTGGCGGGATTATCGGCGGCGTTTCGAGCGGATGCACGGAAGGCACAACGGATATCTTTATTGAAGCGGCGTATTTCGACCCGATGCGGACCGCCCGCACGGGCCGGGATCTTCAGATCGAAAGCGATGCGCGTTACCGTTTCGAACGCGGCATCGATCCGGCCTTCACGTTCGACGGAATGGAAATTGCCACGCGCCTGATCCTCGAGCTTTGCGGGACGAAAAATTCGACCGTCAGCAATGTCGTTAAAGCGGGAGGTCTCCCGCAGCTCCATAGCGGAATTGATTATCCGCTCTCCGAATTCAAACGCCTGTCCGGGATCGACCTTCCGGAATCGGCGCAGACGGAAATTTTCGACAAGCTTGGCTTTTCGATTGAAGAACCGAAAGGAGAGCCGGGCCGCCTGTTCCTCATCCCGCCGCCCTGGCGTCCGGATGTCGAGGACAAGGCCGATATCGTGGAGGAAGTCCTGCGCATTCACGGATACGACAACGTCCCGGACGCGCCCGTCCGGGCGGCGAACGTCAACACAACCGGCGTCGAGACCCCGCGCTTCCGCCGCGCCCGCCTGACCCGGACCGCATTGGCCGCCCGCGGCATGACGGAAGTCGTCTCCTGGTCCTTCATGCCGGATCATGAAACGAAACTGTTCGGTCTGACCGATGACGCCGACCGTGCAGCCCTGCGGCTCGTGAACCCGATCAACGCAGAAATGGACATGATGCGCCCCTCCATTTTGCCGAACCTGATCCGGATCGCCGGAACGAACAGGGATAAAGGCTTTGGCGATGTCGCCTTATTCGAAATCGGACCGGTTTTCCGCGGCACGTCACCGGAGGCGCAGCCGCTTGTCGCGGCCGGATTGCGCGACGGCGCAAACGGTGCCCGCCACTGGAGCGGAAAAGACGCCGCCCGCCCGGTCGATGTCTTTGATGCCAAAGCCGATGCGCTCGCGGCACTGGAAGCCGCCGGAGCCCCCGCCGCATCGCTTCAGGTCACGCGCGACGCGCCGGACTGGTATCACCCGGGCCGCTCGGGCGCATTTCGTCTCGGCGCGAATGTAATCGGCTGGTTCGGAGAACTGCACCCCGCCGTTCTGGGAGAGCTTGATCGCAAAGGCGTCTTCGTCGGCTTCGAATTATTCCTCGATCAAATCCCGGCCCCGAAGAAGAAAGGAAACGGCCGCGCGCGGCCGCTCCTGAAACTTTCTGCGCTTCAGCCGGTCTCACGCGATTTCGCGTTCATCGTCGACGAAAATGTCGAAGCGGACGCGATCCTGCGGGCCGTGCGCGGCGGGGACAAAAAATACGTCAGCAACGCAGGCGTTTTCGACGTCTACGCGGGCAAAGGCGTTGAGGACGGCAAAAAATCGGTCGCCGTCAGCGTCACACTCCAGCCGGTCGACCAGACCCTGACCGACGCCGAGCTGGACGCCGTCAGCCGCCGGATTGTCGATAACGTCGCGTCCCGGACGGGCGCAACACTGAGAGCGTAGAAAGCCGGCCCACGGACCAGATCCAAAAAATCGCATATGAAGAAAATAGCCTCTTCACGGGGAGAGGGCTTATGATCACACGACCCGACAACAGGATGTAACCAGATGAAATGTTTGTGTTTGCTCTCTGAACAACGGCCTCCTGGCGTCTCCGACAGAATTTTACCGCTATTTCTCCCGAAGATCCCGGCTTGTACGATACATTGAAAACAAAACACCTGCCGCGAGCAGGCCGAGGGTCAGGGACAGCGTGATCAGCGGATCGATTTTCCCGAAGAAATGCGTGTAGAAAATTTTCGCGCCGATCAGCGCCAGAATGATCGAAAGCGAGTATTTCAGATAATGGAAGCGGTGCAGCATGGCCGCCAGCGCGAAATAGAGCGCCCGCAGACCTAAAATGGCAAAGATGTTGCTCGTGAAGACGATATACGGATCGGTCGTGATCGCGAAAATCGCCGGGATAGAGTCAACGGCAAAAATCAGGTCCGCAATCTCGATCATGCACAGCGCGACGAAAAGCGGCGTTGCGAACCAGTGGAGATGTCCTGTTTGCGTATCCGTCTCACGGACGAAAAAGTGATCGCCTCTGATCCGGTCCGTGATTTTCAGATGTTTGCGCAGGAAACGCAGAACCCTGCTGTCTTCTACGTTAAATTCTTCATCGTCGTCATGCGTAAACAGCATATGGATGCCCGTGTAGAGCAAGAACGCCCCGAAAAAGAACAGGATCCAGTCAAAGCGTTCAATCAGGGCCGCGCCGAGCGCAATCGTTACGCCGCGGAGCAGAAGGACGCCGATAATGCCCCAGAACAGAACCCTGTGCTGATACAGGCGCGGAATTCCAAGCTGGAGGAAGATCAGGGACATGACGAACAAATTGTCCATCGAAAGGCTTTTCTCGATGAAATATCCCGTAAAATAGTTTGCACCGGCCTCCGGGCCGAGATAGCCCCAGACCCAACAACCGAACAGGCAAGCCAGAAAGATATAGCCGGCGCTGAGCAGAAAGCTTTCACGCAGTTCAATCTCATGCGCCTTGCGATGGAGAACACCGAGATCGAAGGCGACGAGCACGAACACGATCGCCATAAACGCGATCCACAGCCAGACCGGTTTGTGTAGAAAGTCGTATATCAGAAATTCGAGGAAAAAATCCATCGGAACCTTTGTTTACTCAATTCTTGGAATATTATGCGATACGGAATAGGGTTGACATGAAACCTTGTACACGCACTTTATTACGCGGAACGCAGGCAAAATGAAAGACAAAACGATATGGAACACAAAGATCCGTCGCAATGGTACGGTACGACCATCCTCTCTATCCGCAAAGGCGGCGACGTCATCATTGCCGGAGACGGGCAGGTCTCGCTCGGCAATACGGTCCTGAAATCGAATGCGCGCAAGGTGCGCCGTCTGGGCAAGGACAGCGAGATCGTTGCCGGATTTGCCGGGGCAACGGCGGACGCCTTCACGCTGTTCGAGCGGCTGGAAGCCAAGCTGGAAGCGCATCCCGGGCAATTGACCCGCGCCTGCGTCGAACTGGCCAAGGATTGGCGGACCGACAAGTATCTCCGGCGCCTTGAGGCTTTGATGGCTGTGTGCGACAAGACGACCTCGCTGATCCTGACCGGGAACGGCGATGTTCTGGAGCCCGAAGACGGAATTATTGCCATCGGCTCCGGCGGAAATTATGCTCTTGCCGCTGCGCGGGCGCTCTACGACCGCGAAGATATGACCGCTGAAGACATCGCCCGCCGGGCGCTGAAAATCGCGGCGGATATCTGCGTGTTCACCAATGAAAATGTGACCGTCGAGAAAATCTGAAAAAATCCGAAAGAGAGATCATGACTCAAATCGACAAAGACACGCTGGAAATTCCGGCGCTAACCCCCCGGGAAATCGTTTCCGAACTGGACCGTTACATTATCGGGCAATCTGCCGCCAAACGCGCGGTTGCCGTTGCGCTTCGGAACCGCTGGCGTCGCCAGCAACTCGATCCGGCCCTTCAGGAAGAAATCTACCCGAAGAACATTCTGATGATCGGCCCGACCGGGGTCGGGAAGACCGAGATCGCCCGCCGTCTTGCCAGGATCGCCCAAGCCCCTTTTATCAAGGTCGAGGCGACGAAATATACCGAAATCGGTTATGTCGGCCGGGACGTCGAGCAGATTATCCGCGATCTCGTCGATATCGCGATCCATATGGTACGGGAGAAAATGCGCAAATCCGTGACGGCGCAGGCCGAACTGTCTGCCGAGGAGCGGGTTCTCGATGCTTTGGTCGGCGATTCCGCCGCCGAGGCAACGCGCCAGAGCTTCCGCAAAAAGCTCCGCGAGGGAGAGCTTGATGACAAAGAAGTCGAGATCGAAGTCGAGGATAACAGCAACGCATCCATGCCGAGCATGGATATTCCGGGCATGCCCGGCGCGTCCATGAGTATGGTCAATCTCGGGGATCTGTTCGGGAAGGCTTTTTCCGGCCGGACGAAACGGAAGAAAATGACCGTCGCGGAGAGCTATGACGTTTTGATATCCGAAGAATCGGACAAGCTCCTCGATGAGGAGAAAATGAGCCATACGGCTCTTGAGCTCGTTCAGCAGAACGGGATCGTCTTCCTTGACGAGATTGACAAAATTACGGCGCGGCAGGATGTGCGCAGCGGCGATGTCAGCCGTGAGGGCGTTCAGCGCGACCTTTTGCCTTTGATCGAGGGGACGACGGTCTCGACGAAATACGGCCCGGTTCGCACGGATCATATTCTGTTTATCACGAGCGGGGCGTTTCATTACGCAAAGCCGTCCGATATGCTCGCCGAATTACAGGGGCGGTTGCCGATTCGCGTTGAGCTCCGTGCCCTGACCCAGGAAGATTTCCGGCGGATCCTGACCGAGACGGAAGCCTCGCTGATCAAACAATACAAGGCATTGCTCGGAACGGAGGAGATTGACCTCGATTTCGACAAAGGCGCGATTGATGCGCTTGCGCGCCTCGCTTTCGAGGTGAACGAGAAGGTCGAGAATATCGGGGCGCGGCGGCTGCTGACCGTTATGGAGAAGCTGCTTGACGAAATCAGCTTTACGGCCTCGGATCGCGGCGGCGAGAAAATCAAGATTACGGCGGAATATGTTGAAAAACAGGTCGCCGAACTTGCCGACAGTGCGGACTTGTCGAAGTTTATTTTGTAAGGCGATTTTTATTGATACGTCAGGGTTCACCGCTTCCGGCGCAGCAGGATATAGAGCGCGCCGGAGCCGCCGTCTTCGGGGCGGGCGGGTTCTGTGCCGAGGACATACGATGAGAAAGGTGGTGCGGCCAGCCATCCGGGAACCCGGTCCCGCAGGACGCCGCGCGGCGCGCCTTCCCACCAGGAGGCCTGCTCTTTTTGTTCCCTCCCTTTTCCCGTGATTACGATGACGCATCGCCGTCCAGCCTGATAAGACTTCTCGATAAAACGGGAAAGCGCCTGTTCGGCTTCGTCCTGCCGCAGACCGTGAAGATCGAGCCGGGCCTCGACCGGAAATTTCCCCCGGCGGAGCTTGTCCGCCGTTTTGCGGTCAAGTCCTGCCCCCGGTGAAGGCGTTATTTTGCGTTCGGTTCGTTCTTTCGGGGGCAGGCGGGAAAACGTATGCGCGGTTTCCGTCCGTCTATAGAAGCCGTAAGATCTCACAGGCGGCACCGGGTCTCCCGAATCGCGGTGCAGCGGACGGATGGTCCTCACGAAATCCTCCCAGATCCCGCGATCGGAATCGAAGTCGGAATTCGGATCGTCTGTGCCGCCATTATCGCCCGTCTTGTCCATTCGGAAAATCCGTTTTAGAATTCGAGTGTGGCTACTCTAGGATATCTATGCTCATGAATAAAGTTTTCCGCCTTCTTTTTGTTCTGCCGCTCGCGGTTTTTGTCTTGTTTGCCGTGCAACCTGCCTTGGCGCAAAGCAGCGCGGAAGACGTCGCGATGGCGTTTTACAAGACCGGCGGCATAACGCCGAAATTCCGGAGCTGGATCAAAAATTCGGAAACGTACCAGAACACGCAGCCGGCCCGGCGGCTGCGGCATATGGAATCCGAACTGGAGCGCCTGCGTACAAAATTCGCCGCACTTGATCCGGCCAGAAAAACGCTTTCCATCGAAACGGAAGGGACTGTTATTCTGGATCAAGATCCTCAATCCCCCGGCCTTACGCTCCGTTTTGAGCGGCCCGCAACCTCTGCCGGTCTCCCGTTGATTTTCCCTTACGAGAACAAGGGGACATCGTTCGGCCTCTACGCACAAGAGCTTGATCCCGAAATCATCTTTCATCTGCCGGCCGGCCCGGATCGTACGTTTGACGCGCGGCTGAAAAACGACCGTACCTATCCGGTACGCCTCATCCTGAAACCGGTCCAAAGCCGAACCGAGGCACCGGTCGGGATCGGAAAAAATGCCATCTGGATCCTGGAAACCGATCTTGCCGGTCTCACCATAGAAACGGAAACCGGCTTAGTTCTCTGGCGCTACGACGCCTCAATCCGATAATTCCGGATTTTCTTGCTCAGAATCCGTTCCATTGCCGCTCATAAGCGCACGCGTAGTCTGCTCGACCTGGCCCGGCGCGGAGATCTCGCGGTTTTCTTTCGTGACGTGAAGATCATGCAGCTTGCGCGCGCTGACCAGAACCCGGGATTCCAGAGATGCCACCGCCTTGTTATAGGAATCCGTGGCGGTGTTCAGTCCCCGGCCGACTTTGTCAAGATGCCCGGCGAACGTGCCGATCCGGTCGTACAGCTCGCTGCCGAGCGCCGCGACCGCACGCGCATTTTCGGCGAGTTGCTCCTGCCGCCAGCCGTACATGACGGCTTTGAGCAGGGAAATCAGTGTCGTGGGGGTCGCCATCAGGACCTTGAGATCCACCCCGGCCTCAATCAGGGACGGATCCCGCTCGAGCGCCGCGCTGAAATAGCTCTCCGCCGGAAGGAACATCACGACGAACTCGGGAGATTCAAACTGTTTCCAGTACGCCTTGCTCCCGAGATTCTGGAGATGCGTGCGGACGTGCCGGGCGTGCCGGTCGAGCTGCGCGGCCCGCTCTTCGGCCGATAGCCCGTCGCGCAAGGATTCGAGATAGCCCTCGATCGGCGCTTTGGAGTCGATCACAATCGTCTTTCCACCGGTCAGCCGGACGAGTACATCCGGACGCTGGCGGCTCGTATCATTGTCGGAAGAAGAGGAGAGGGAGGACACCTGCTCGTCGAAATGAACGCCGCGCTGCATCCCGGCCATTTCCAGACAGCGGCGAAGCTGCATCTCGCCCCATTGTCCGCGCGTCGACGGCGACCGCAGGGCCTGAACGAGCGCCGCCGTCTCCGTCCGGAGCTTCGCCTGGTCCTCGGTCATGTTTTTCAGATGGGTCTTGAGCTCCGTATAGGCTTCGATCCGGTTTTTCTCGAGCAGACCGATCTTTTCATCCATTGTCGACAGCGTTTTGCGAACCGGCTCGACAAGCTGCTCGATCTCCTTGCGCCGTTTATCGAGGTCATGAGCGTTATCGCCCTGAAGCTGACGAATACGCTCCTGTGCGACATTCAGAAAATGCTCGGCATTCGCGGCAAGAGCCTGATCGGCGAGCCCGCGAAACGCATTCTCAAGTGCGGCTTTCGAGCGCCCCTGAAAAACGAGCATAACCGCGCCCAGCGCCAGACCGATCAATACGCCTGCAAGCAGGGAGAACGGCTCAAGATTAAAGGTTTCGTTCATACGCCTCTCCGGTTATACTGGCCTTCACGACATCCTCACAGGATAGGCCCTCTTCATGATGATCTGCAAGTCGCAGCACCGAAAAAAAACAATCGCTGCCGGAAATGAAAACAGCCGCGGGAACGCTCTGATTTACGTTCTGATCGGCATTGCCCTGTTTGCCGCGCTGAGCTTCGTCGTCGCGCGCCAGAACGATACGGGAGAAGTTGGAACGGTCGAGACCGAGCGCCTGAAAATTCAGGCGACCGGCCTGACCGATTACGCCGCTGCCGCGAAATCCGTGATCGACCAGATGCTTTTTACCGGATCGACCCGTCCGGACCAGCTTGAGTTTATGCGCCCCGGCGAAACGGACTACATGACCGCGCCCTATTTCTACAAAATATATCATCCCCAGGGCGGCGGCCTCACGCATAAGACGATCCCGGAAGAGTTGGTCACGCATGTCAGCGACGACCCGGAGCCCGGCTGGTATCTCGGACGCTTTAACACCGTCGAGTGGACCCCCTCTTCGGATCAGGACATTATCCTGACCGCTTATCAGATCAGCAAACCGGCCTGCGCATTGATCAACAAGCGGATTACGGGGAGCGATACGATTCCGGCTTTTACCGCACAACTGAAACCCTATCTGATTAATGAAGAGCGGCACAGCGGCACGAATCTCGATTTGACGGAAACGATTTGTCCGGGTTGCGGCGGCGCGCTCGCGCTCTGCGTTCAGAACAACGCGAACGACACATACGCTTTTTACAGCATCCTGCTCGCGGAATAAGAGCGGAGGAAAACAAGGACCGAAAACATGACCACGATCACAACGGACTTTCCGGCGGAAGAAGTATATCGCCGTATTCATGATTTCCTCGGTGAAGCCGGCCAGATTGCCCGCTCACGCCAGTACGAAATCTCGACGATGAAAAAGCCGGATAATTCGCCGGTGAGTGATGTCGATTACCAGATCTCAAAGCTGATGCAAAACCGCTTTGCCGATATTCTGGCTCTGCCTGAGCATGAACTCCTCGACGAGGAGGGGTTTGATCTCGGCGAGAACGGATTCGATTTCGAACGCCCGCTTCCGGATTATCTCTGGGTGCTCGACCCGATCGGCGGAACATCGGCCTATATCAACGGTCTGCCGATGTACGGAATTTATTGCGGCGTGCTCTATAAGGGGATGCCGTGGATCGGCGCGGTTTACCTGCCGGGGATGCATGAGCTGTTCATTCATGACGGATCGGAAAGCTGTTACATGCGCTCGGCCTACACGGCCGCGAAAGTCAGCGCGCCGGTAAAGAGCCAGACCAAGGAATTCTCGGAATTCGCGATGATCTACGGCGAGACGACCGATTACGACGGGCACGGACGCTATCTGATGACCCCGCACACGGTCGGAATTTCGTTTTGCTATCCGCTGATCGGCCGCGGAATCGGAGCCGTCACGGATTGCAAGCTCTGGGATATCGTCGGCGCGTGGCCGATGTTCGCCGCCGCCGGTATGGCCCTGCGCAATATCGAGACCGGCGAACCGCTGGAGCGGCTTCACGCCGAAGCATTCACCCCGAACTTGCGCCTTCGCACCGCGCATATCCTGTCCACGGAAGATAATTTCGAGCTTCTGCGCCAAAGGCTGCACAGGAGATCATAAACATGTTGGCATCGACGGAGAAACGTAGAACGCGCGATTCGCGCTTCGGTCAACGATAACCGTCGTTTCAAAATACATTTTTGCACGATGAAACGCATCCGCCCAAACGGACACAATCTCCTTCGGCGGCGCATCCTCGCTCAATATTTCACGCTTTGCACAGGGAAGCCCGTTCGCGTCATCCGCCGTACAGGAAGAAACAAAAGCCGTTTTCCCGTTAAATTCAAGAGAAACACCCTTGGGGGCAGGACGATCCAGAACACCGTTTTTAATGCGTTCGACGGCCTGAAACAAATCGTTCAGCGCCGCCGGATCGAGAAAAACTCGGTTCGCGTTTTGAATTTTTGCGGCATAAGCCGTCAGAGCAACCATAATCTCTGGAGAGGGCTCGGCCGCTAAAAGAACCATTGATCTGGCATTGTTCTTTCTGACAACGATAATCTCGTTTTCGCCGATCCGTGTTTCATTATGCGGATTGGCGACGTCCCTGAAAAACTGTTCCAGAGCACTTGCAGGTCTCTCGGTGATAAAGGCATTCTGTAATCTCTGAAGATTCTCAAGAATTTCAAGAGGCAATGCCAGAAGAACCGGACGTGCTTGCGTGTCCGCGCCGGCCGGATCCTGCTTTAGGACAAGGCCGATATAGGATGAAGGGAGAACAAGCCTGTTCCGGTCTGCCGTCCTGGCAAACTGATCCCAACGGATTCGCTCTGTGGTCAGAGCCTCGGTCCCTGCGAGGGAATCGCAATAACGTCCGTCTTCCGGAACAAGCTGCGGTGCAACATAATAAACGGCGTCCTTGGTTTTTTTCGGAAGAGGAGGGACAAGCCCAAGACTTTCCATCCGGATCAAGACATCCCATGAAATACAAAAATAGGGCATTCCTTCCGATGTCGGCGGAGCATCGTTCTGACGGTATTTGGTTTTAGGTGTGATTTTGACTCGCAATCCGCGCGGAAAAGGCGTGTCGTTATTGCGCAGTAAATGCCGTGTATCAAAATTATTACGGTCAAGGCATTCTGTTTGGTGAACAAGGACGTCCGGAATATTTTCGGCCAGTGCGGCCGGAATAACAACCCGCACGCCGCTTGTCAGACCCGCATGAACATAGATCGTCCCGGCATTCAACCCCTCTTCCAGTTCGGGAAACTGTCTGGCCAGAAAACCGATTCCTGCCAGTTCATAGGTATGTTCCGTCATGGTTCGGGGCCCTCATACATGCCTACCCGTAATCGCGCATCTTGCGACGACGCATAGACAGCCAGGCGGGACGGTTTTTCCCGACAACCCAGCTTCGCAGGGCACGCATGGCCGCCGGAAAAGTCAATCCGCGCCGCTCAAGCTGCATGAACGTAAAGGTTGAGATCAGGGTGATGACCAGCGTAACGGGCCGCAAATAAAAAATCAGAAGAAAGAACGGCATGGCCGCGCGCGCATCCAGATTCAAAAAGCGGACCGGCCGCATTGAATTACGCCAATGCCAGTTTCGCCTTTCTTCCTGAATCTCTTCAATTGATTGCGCCATAACCCTCGTCCCGGCCGGTCTGTCCGTTTTTCGTCTTCCCCTCTTTAGGGTCTATTATGCGGGAGCAGATCCTAATAACCGGTAAAAATTTTCCAAGATATTATTTTTACTTATTTTTTATCCGGTAATACCTGAGAGATAAAGATAGTTCAGACGGTCGATCTGTCCCGCCTCAAACGCAATTTCTGCCGATCTCGACATGCTCTGACCGTAACTCGGCAAAAGTCTTTGAATTTCTCCGGGCCATTTTGTGTAGTCCATTTCCATCAAACGTTCACGTACATCGTCCGAGAAATGCATCCATTCGCGAACCCCCATCCGTCCCCCGTCCGTCTTCGGGACGAGCGCCTGCGTCACGACAAGCCGCAACGTTTCGAGCAATGAATAGGCCCGCTCTGCACGTTCGCTGATCTCGAATGTCGAGACCATCCGGTGAATTGTGTTGGAAACGCCGATTGTATGGGTCGTCGTATAGACAAGATGTCCCGTTTGCGCGGCCTCAATAGAGGCGGAAATCGTTTCACGGTCCCGCGACTCTCCGACAAGAATGATGTTCGGTTTTCGGCGAAGCGCATTCCGGACGCCGTGCGCAAAATTCGGAAGGTGGCGCGGAATTTCGGTCTGGGCGATGAGAGAACGGGGACTTTTAATGGTATCGTAGACAAATTCGATCGGCGCCTCATAGGTCAGAAGCTTTCCGCATCCGCGCGACCGTTCCAGAATCATCCGGCACCCCGCCGCGAGCAGTGTGGTCTTCCCGGATCCGGTCGGCCCCGTCACGATAACCATTCCCTGACGCGGCGCCCAGGATTTGACGATGTCTTCTTCGATATGGAGATCCGCCATCTGAGGCGGCTCATTCGGCAGAACCCGCATCGTGACCTGCGCCGAGTCGCGGCCTTTGGAAAGAATAGCCGTAATGTTGACCCGGAAACGAAACCGCGTATAGCGGTCCGGTCTGATCTCGTATGAAAGATCGAGATCCTTTGCTGCGGCAAGACGTGCCTGCGCTTCCGGCCCGTAGATTTTATGCAGAACGACAGCCATATCTGCCGCATCAAGCGGGCGGTAAGTCGCCGGATAAAGCGTACCGTTAATCTCCGTATAAACAGGGCGGTCCGTCTGAAACGTCACGTCCGATGCGTTCTTTTTAACGCACCACAGCAAAAAGGCATCAATCACATCCTCTGTAAACCGGACCGGTTCGTCCGGCCAGGTTTGAGCGATATTCTCCGTGCCTTTAAGAAGGCTTACCGGTTTGCGGGTTGCCATGAGTTATACCCCGGGATCAGTTCCGGCATGCCGGTCAGGTTTACGGACCGGTCACCGATCCGCATTTCGACGCCGCCACCTGTCACGCCTTTGTTGACTTGAAGAGCGAAAGGCCGGGAAATCATGTTTTGAGCCAGAAGAGATTTATATCGAACCATCCCGACAAAATCGCTGACCAGCAAATTCAGATCGTCCTGAAAAATATCTTCCGCCTGACGAAGACCTTCCTGCCAGCCCTTCTCGATATATTCGTTATATAAGTTCCGTTCTTCATCGTTTTCCGGATAGAGGACATCGGGGGGCGGTTCGACATCGCCCCAGTTGCGCTCCAGATACTGGCGCCAGCTTCTCGGCGCGGCAACAATCCGGGCATTGCGTGAAATCTGAAGAAATTTGTCCGTCACAGCCGCTTCCCGGCCATTGTTTTCAATCATCAGATTGTCAAGGCCTTCCCGTACGACAGGAGGTTCGATCAGGAGGCCCGACGGTGCCGGAATAAGAAGTTGGCGGAAATCGAAAATCCGGTCGAGATGGCGCGTACGCCGCTCAAGCTCCTGCCGGATCTCGTAAGTCCGCATCGCCAGGCCGCCGCGCGCGCCGTAGGAGAGCGCGGCTTCCTTGATCGCATCGCGGCGAATGTCGATCATGGTCTCGCCTTTCTGGACCTCCTTCAACGCCTCTTCCTTGTCGGGAAGGTTTTGAAGCACTTTCATGTCCGGCGGTTTGTTCGGAAGTGTTTCAGGCGCCGCCAAAGCTTCGATAGAGAAAAAGAAAATCGTAAAGAAATACATGAAAAGGCACATAGCGGCTCCGGACAAAAGTCTTTTCTCCGTTCCCGCTTCTCTGCCGTATTTGCTTTTTAAATCAGGCGCCGTCGTCCGAATCATCTCTGGTCTGGCCTTTTGACTTTTGAATCTGAATAAATTCTATGTTTTTTATCCGCCTGCTCCGCGGTTGGGCGCGTAGTGGAGTTCAACCATTTTCTTTGCCGCATCAACTTTGACATCCGCCCGCGTCCCGAGTTGCAGACCGACATCCCGCAAAATTTCGACCGTACGCCTGTTTTCCGCATCGATGTTTACAATCGGCGGCACGGAAGGCTGGTTCCCGAAAGCCATAAACCCGTAGCCTGCACGTCCGGCGAGTTGACGGAGAAGAGGCTCTGCCGGGCCGGTCCACTGAATTGTCACCGCCCGGCTCAGCTCTTTAGGCGCATTGGCAATCGGCGGCACGGCAATGCCGGGCGTCCTCGATTGTTCGATGGCCGCAAGCGCTTCGAGCGCATCCGATGTCCGGTCGGCCGCATCGGCAAGCATCATGGAGACTTTGTCGGGCGACGCCACGAGTTGCGGCTTCATAATGCCCGTCTGTTCACAGGCTGTCAGGAATGCAAAAAAAGGCACAACGAGAAAAGGCATGATTCGCATGACATGCCTTCTTTCTTGACGAAACGGTTTTGAGCGTTGTTCTGTCATAAAAATTTTCCGGTTCATATCCTGATATCCATACCGCTCGCAGATTACACCTTTTACAACCTACTCTGTCACGAAAAACATGGCAAGTTATTGACTCTCTTTATCCTCTGCATAGTCAAGAAAATCCGGATAAAACCGGATTCATCTCATATTTCCGATCATGCCGTAACGCTGCATCTGACGAATGACTTTGTATTTATAGCGTGTTCCATAGACAGGCGTCCGGGAATGATAATGCGCAATCGCCCGGACGATATCTCCCGTTTCATCAAGATGGCCCCTCAAAATCCATGCGGCCACCCCGACATTCGTACATGGATCGTCCCGAATCCACGTCCGCGCCGTGCGTTCATCGACTTTCCATGTGCGCGCAAGCTTCGGCAACCAGACCGTATTGATCTGCATCGGACCGAGATCGTAGCTTCCGTTGTCGTTCGGCCCGGCTTCCTGGCCGATTTTTCCGCCCTCGACATGACGAATCCCGATCAGAACAGACGGCGGAACGCCGTATGTCTGGGACGCGAGAAGAATACAGCTTGCAAGAATTCCGGTCAGCGCCGACATGGCCGTCCTTTATCTCATTTGACATCATCACACAAATCGTCAGAAAAACGACATCGGATCGTCGTCGTCATCACCTTTTTTCTTTTCACCGCTCTCGTCTGCAGCGCTCTCACGCGGCGGCTGTTCCGGCTCCGCAGGAGACGTTGACGGCGGTGCGACCGGCGGCTGAGCTTTCGGCGGAACGGCAGCCTGTGCAGACCGATTCTGTTGAACAGATTGCTCTCCCTGCTCACTATCCGGCCCGCCAAACAGAGCCGACATGGCATCGTCGCCACCGTCATCGCCGCTCTCCGCTCCGGCATCAGAACCGGTGCCGGTTCCCGTCGGTGTTTCTGAGCTGTCCGGTTCCGCAGATACCGGTTTGTTCTCTTGCTCGGACGGATTTTCCAGCGTCGCTTTTGCCCCGTCTTGCCCTTCCGCATCAAGAGCGCCCGGGAACAAAGCCTCGGTCAGGACATCCATAAGAGCCAAACGCATTTGAAATGCATCCCAGACCGGCTGGAGCGGTATCTCTCCGCCGTTCCCGGCCACCATTTTTTCACGTTCGTCATCAGACATGGCCATAATCCGGTCTTTTTCCATTTTATGCGCCGCAGCATATATCCGGGCCACAGTCCTCAGAATTCCGAGTTCGTAACTGACCGCCGCCCGGGATGTTTTGTCTTCGCCAAATTTGATGCCGCTGAGTTGATGCGTCATGTCCATCAGGCGTGAGGCGATTTCCGGCAGAATTTTGTTGCCGGAACGTCCGAAGGAGTATTCGGCAACAACGTCAATAACCGGAGCAAACGCATCCATATATTCGGCCTGAACGCGGGCCTCTTCGGGAAGCGGGCCGGACGTAAAATGATCGCTGAATCCGATAACGGACTGTATTGACGTCTTTATTTTCTCGAAATCCTTGTCTGCCGGAATTTTGCCGGTCCGCTCGTAACGGTCCGCCATCAAACGGGCCGAGGCTGTCGTCAGGGTCAGACGCAGATTCTCCGATTCGGTTTCGTTTTTCGAAAATTCCAGAGATTTGTCGAGGTCCATCCCGAATTTAACGGCCCCCGACAACAAGGTCGCCGCAGATTTGGCGATCCGTTCGTCAAGATCGTTCGGCGGCTCTTTTTTGTCGTCGAGTTTTTCCAACTCAACCCGGTCCGCGCTCAAAATCAAAGGCATCGCCAGATCCTCAATGATTTTGAGAATAAAATCTGTTTTTTCGCTCATTGTGAGGTCCCGATTGTTTTTTCTATCCGTCGTTCCTGCTTTTAACGATCCCCGCGCAAATCCGCAACAAGCCCTTCAGGATCCTTGGGTCGCCCCCGGACAATGCGAATTTTTCCGTTTGCTGCACGGTAAACGATGATCGGGGTCGCATCAAATTTCCATCTATGCATAACAGATGCATTGAACTGGACTCCATCCGTATTCAGGTCGAAATCAACAGGAAGCGCCGTTTCGTCTCCGTCCAGAAATTCATACCAGCGGGGCTCCGCGTCCGGAGCCGCAAGGAGAAAAGCGGCCTGCGCGAGCGTCTCCGGGCGGAACCCTACCGGGATCATCCGGATCTGGAGGCGTCCCGCATCAAGATAGGAAGTCGTGACATCTCTCAAAAATGCGTGACAATGGGAACATTGAGGATCGAGAAAAGCATACAGGGCCGGCGCGGTTTTATCCGCTCCGAGAGCAATCCAGTTCGCCGATTCCACGTCTTCAAACAACATTTCCGACGGCGGTCTGATTTTCGGCACCTCGACAGCCCGCCGTGCAAGCCCGTCCTGTATCGACGTTTCGTCTGCGAGAAGATCGAGCTCATCGAATTCCTTGCCTTCCCGCAAAGCCGCGAGTTGTTCCATCGTAATCAAACGCCCCTTCTCATCGAACAAAAGCCCCATGACGAAAGCTTTCCCGTTCGGAAGGACATACATGAATTGTTCCTGCCCGCGTTGGATGGCTATCCACCCCTGAAGCCCATGAAACTCTCCGAGGTAACGGATTTGCGCTCCTTTTTCTGCAAGATTCTGGATCGGCGCAGGCGGTTCAGGTTGCGTATCTGCGCTTACCTGCGCTCCGGCGGATCCGGGAAACATCAGAGACAGACAGAAACAGAACGTCAAAGCCGCAAAGGCGATTCGAAAAAAAGCAGCAGAAAAAAAAGATGGCATTCGAAAACAACTCCCTGAGGGTCAGCCCCTGCATTACAACGTGATTCTATACTTTGCTTTAGAATAGAGATTTCTTTTCTATCCGACAAGTTTCCCGCATTCTTTGCTGTGACAAAAGCCTTACCATCCTTGTCTGGAAAGGTCGAGCTGGACGAGAGTTATTTTTGGGCGCACCGTAAAGGAAAACGCGGACGTGGTGCTGCCGGGAAAGTGATTGTCTTCGGCCTGCTCAAGCGTGGTGGCAAAGTTCACACTCTGATCATCCCCGACACCAGAACGTCAACGCTGGAGCCGATTATCAGGGACACAATCAAGCCGGACAGCATCGTCTACACCGACGGCCTGACCAGTTATGATGTGCTGGATGTCTCTGAATTTAGACATCACCGCATCAATCATTCGCAGGCTTTTGTTGAAGGCAGGACGAACCATATCAACGGGATCGAGAATTTCTGGAATCAGGCCAAAAGACATCTGCGCCGCTTTAATGACATCCCGAAAGACCAGTTCCCCTTGTTCTTGAAAGAATGCGAATGGCGGTTTAACTACTGTCCTACACAAAACCTCTACAAAGTTTTGCTTAAATGGGCTAAAAAGGATTTATTTTAACCTTATCTAGGCCAGCCCCTTAATTTTCCCTGAAAGCCTAGTACCCCGATTCATCTAAATTGCCGGGTACAGTCGTTTTAGCTTGATGCGGGCATCTTGCGTACGAAATTGCCAATTGGCGGTTGCGTTGTGC
>JANQFU010000040.1 GCA_028277665.1 Alphaproteobacteria bacterium
TTCGCGTTTAAACAACTCTATGACTGGATCCCGGCTTTCGCCGGGATGACGGTTGGTTTTGTCAGCTTTGTAACTTATTCTTATCCATAGTTCAGGTTAAATACCAAACTCATAAAAACGCAACTCATTGAAAAAGGACAAAACCGTCATCCTCTGCGCATGCAGAGGATCCATTTTAAAGCCTGCGCTGGCGGATGAATGGATCCTCCGAACAAGTCGAAGGATGACGGGATTTAATTATATCAGATCTTATCCGCCCGCCATGGAGCGCAGGACGTAATGCAGGATTCCGCCATGGCGGAAATAGTCCAGCTCGTCTTCCGTGTCGATGCGGACGAGGAGCGGGATCTCGCGCGATGTGCCGTCCGGTGTCGTGACGGTGAGCGTGATGTTCCCGCGCGGCTTCAGGTCCGCAAGACCCGCGAGATCGAACGTCTCGTCTCCGGTCAGATTGTGCGTTTTGCGGCTCTCGCCCGCGATGAACTGGAGCGGAAGAACGCCCATGCCGATCAGGTTCGAGCGGTGGATCCGCTCATAGCTTTCGGTGACGACCGCGCGCACGCCAAGAAGCCGCGTGCCTTTCGCCGCCCAGTCGCGGGATGAGCCCGTCCCGTATTCCTTGCCCGCGATAACAATCAGCGGCGTGCCCTCCTCCGCGTAGCGCATGGCGGCATCATAGATCGCCATGTCTTCGCCGGAAGGGACGTGTTTCGTATAGCCGCCCTCAATATGGGGAACCATTTCGTTGCGGATCCGGATATTGGCGAAGGTCCCGCGCATCATGACTTCGTGATTGCCCCGGCGTGAGCCGTAGGAGTTAAAATCGCGCGGGGCGACGCCATGCCCGCTTAAATACTGCCCGGCCGGAGAATCCGGCTTGATCGCCCCCGCGGGAGAGATGTGGTCGGTTGTCACGGAATCGCCGAGGACAGCCAGTGCCCGCGCGCCCCTGACATCTGTGACCGGTGCCGGCTCCGCCGCCATTCCGTCGAAAAAGGGTGGATTGCGCACATAGGTCGATGCGGCCACCCAGTTATATGTCTGTCCGCCGGTCTCCGCGCCACCGCCCGCGGCCTGCCATTCTTTCGTGCCTTCGAACACATTGGCGTAGCGTGACGTGAACATTTCGGGTGTCAGGGCTTTTTCGACCGTATCGGCAATCTCTTCCGATGAGGGCCAGATATCCCTGAGGTAAACCGGGTTCCCGGCGGGGTCGGTTCCGAGCGGATCGTTCACGATATCGATATGCATCGACCCGGCCAGCGCATACGCAACGACAAGCGGCGGAGAGGCGAGATAGTTCGCCCGGACATGCGGGCTGATCCGGCCTTCGAAATTCCGGTTCCCGGAAAGGACGGAGCATACGGTCAGATCGCCGTGTTCGATTGCGGCAGAAACCGGCTCCGGAAGGGGGCCGGAATTGCCGATACATGTCGTGCAGCCATAGCCGACAAGGTTAAAGCCGAGCGCATCGAGATCTTCCTGCACCCCCGCGCGGAGGAGATAATCCGTCACGACCTGTGAGCCCGGTGCAAGCGAGGTCTTGACCCACGGCTTGACCTGAAGCCCTTTTTCGCGGGCCTTGCGCGCGACCATGCCCGCCGCCAGCATGACGGAGGGGTTCGACGTGTTCGTGCAGCTTGTAATCGCGGCGATGACGATATCCCCGTGCGAGAGCGTATAATCCGCCCCGTCGACGGGAACGCTTTTTTCCGGCTGGTCGGAGACATGGTCTTTGAACCGCGCGGCGGCATCGGACAGTGCGATGCGGTCCTGTGGGCGTTTTGGCCCTGCGATGGAGGGGACGACGCTGCCCAGATCCAGCTCGAGAAGATCCGTGAACGCGGGATCCGGCGCGCCGGTTTCCCGCCAGAGCCCTTGCGCCTTCGCGTAGGCTTCGACGAGCTTCAGGCGGTGCGGATCGCGGCCGGTGAAGGCGAGATAGCGCATGGTCTCCCGGTCGATCGGGAAAAAGCCGCAGGTCGCGCCGTATTCCGGGGCCATGTTGCCGATCGTCGCTCGGTCGGCCAGCGGCAGATGATCCAGCCCCGGCCCGCAAAATTCAACAAATTTTCCGACGACCCCCTTGCTCCGCAACATTTGCGTGACGGTCAGAACAAGGTCTGTCGCCGTCGCGCCCTCCGGCAATTTTCCGGACAGGCGGAAACCGACGACTTCCGGAATGACCATCGAGACCGGTTGGCCGAGCATCGCCGCTTCGGCCTCGATCCCGCCGACCCCCCAGCCGAGCACGGCCATACCGCCCACCATCGTCGTATGCGAATCGGTGCCGACGAGCGTATCGGGATAAGCGACGGCGCGTCCGGCTTGCGTTTCGTCATCCTCGACCCAGACACTCTGGCCGAGATATTCGAGATTGACCTGGTGGCAGATCCCGGTCCCGGGCGGCACGACCCGGAAATTCCGGAAGGCCTGCTGTCCCCACCGCAGGAAAGCGTACCGCTCGCCGTTGCGCTCGAACTCAAGCTCGACATTCTTTTGAAACGCGGAGGGATTGCCGAACGCATCAACCATGACCGAGTGGTCGATCACCAGATCCACCGCGCTCAACGGATTGATTTTCTGCGGATCTCCGCCAAGGGCCGTCATGGCTTCGCGCATCGCCGCAAGATCGACCACGGCGGGCACGCCGGTAAAATCCTGCATCAAAACCCGCGCCGGGCGATAGGCAATCTCGGTATCGGAGCGTTTATGGTCCTGCCAGTCGATAACGGCCTGCACGTGATCCTTTGTCACGCTGCGCCCGTCTTCGAAACGCAACATGTTTTCAAGAAGGATTTTCAGCGTATAGGGGAGCGCGGAAATATCGCCGAGTTTCTCTGCCGCCGCGGGCAGGGAAAAATAATCATAGCTTCGGCCATCAATCTCAAGCGTCCGGCGCGTTTGAAGGGAATCCTGTCCTGTGCGTGTGCTCATGCGTCTTGTCCCGGGGTAAGGCGTGAAAACAAAAAGATGAAAATGAATCTAGCATTTTCAGGACAAAGGGCAAATGTCCGATCTTATTTCCCCCTCATGCACGGATATGCAAAAAAGGCTTCCCGCGCGGGCGGATCGCCGATAGTCTTCGAAATGGAGACAAACAAAATAGAGAAAGTTACGCCTTGGATCTGATCAATGAAATCCTCTCCTGGATCTGTCTGATTTCTCTGTTGTGCTACGGGCATGTCCTGCTCGTGAACAAGGGAAACCCGAACATCCCTACGGGTGCGCCGTTCCGCAGGAAAATTGCGGAAATCGTAAAGGCAGAGACAGAAAACAGAGGCAAAAAAGATGGGGCGCAGACCTTTACCGTCGTCGATATGGGGGCAGGAAATGGAAAACTTACCCGCGCGATTGCACGGGCGGTCCCCGATGCCCGGGTGATCGGCCTTGAATTCTCGCCTGTGGCCGTTCTGACGGCCCGCGTTATGGCGTTTCTTACAGGCTTCAAAAATCTGACATATGTAAGAGGGGATTTTTATGCCTTTGATACGGGCGGGGTGGACGCCGTCGTCATGTATCTGGCGCATCACGAGATGGAGCGCATGGGGCAAAAGCTGAAAAAAGAGCTCCCGGCAGGCGCGTTGATTGTCTTAAACACCTTTCCGCTGAAAGCCGGATGGGGTCCTTACAAGGAAATCGAGGACGACGGTGAGCGCGCGCTCGGCCCGCGCCAGCCGAAGCTCTATCTCTACCGGAAAGAGACCCCCTGAGCCCTGCGCATACCGCCGCGTGAAAATGCGCGCGCGAGGCAAAAGGCGGTGGATTTCTTTCTGAAATCGGAGAATAATAACGCCCTGTTCATAAACAAAAAAACGGGGTTTTTTATGTCATTCCGTCTCGATATCCGCCAGAGTCTTATTGTTGTCGTCGTCCTGCTGCTGTTCGGTGCGCTTGTGACCGGCGCGGGCGTTGGAGGATGGGTGCTCGACAGGGCCATGGAAGATTCTGTCCTCGAAGCGCAGACGAGGAACATGCGCGTGGCGGCGTCCTTTTTCGACAAGTCGTTTTCCTGCGGAACTGAATACAGCGAGACGGGCGATGTCGAGAAACTGACGGTCGATGGCATGCCGGACATCCGGGATCATGCTTTCATTGACGATCTTGGAGAGGTGATCGGGGAGACGGCCACGATTTTCGCATGGAATGAGAGCGGGAAAGATTTCATCCGCGTTACAACCAATATCAAAAAAGACAACGGTCAGCGGGCGGTCGGAACCTATCTCGGTAAAACGGGCCGGGTCTATCCGGAGATTGTGAGGGGAGGCGTTTACCGCGGCGAAGCGACAATTCTTGGAAAAGACTACTACACCCAGTACAACCCGATCTTCCGGAAAAACGATGGAAAAGTGATCGGCATTTTATATGTCGGCATGGATAAAAAGAAATTCATAAAGGACCGAAACCATTCCCTGCTGGTCATTGCGGAAAGCATGTCTGTTGTCTCGGTTCTTGCAATTCTGCTGATGGTCCATACCGTCTGGCGGCTTCTTTCGCCTTTTCCGGTTATGGCGCATGCAATCACGTCTTTGGCGGAGGGCGATCTGGACACAAAAATTCCCTATGCCGAAAAGAACAACGAATTCGGGAATATCGCCCGGGCGCTCAAGCATCTTCAGGAAAATCTCAAAAAGAACAAACAACTGGAAGAACAAGCCAAATATGCGCAGAAAAAGGAACTTGAGCGCGGCGAAAAACAGCACGAAATTGTCCGGGATTTTAGTTCTGTTCTCAGCGGCGCACTGAAAACGGTTGGAGATAAGGTTGGAACAGTCACGAATTCGTCTTCCGGGTTGGCGGATCTCTCGAAAAGGGTCAGCACGCTCAGCCATGATGTCGCGGAAATTGCAAAAACCACGGACCAGCATATCCAGACCGTTGCTGCGTCCTCGGAGGAATTGCGAGCCTCGTTCCACGAAATCAACCGGCAGACGGAAAACGCCCGGAATTTGTCCCGCTCGGCCCGTGAGAGTGCGGACAGCGCGAGCGGTTCTGTGCGGAATCTCACGGAATCCGCTTCACGAATCAGCGAAATCATCAATCTCATTACGGATATCGCAGAGCAGACCAACCTGCTCGCGCTCAACGCAACGATCGAGGCCGCCCGGGCGGGTGAGGCCGGAAAAGGTTTTGCCGTTGTCGCGAACGAGGTCAAAAATCTTGCCAGCCAGACCGCCTCGGCAACGCAGGATATTGCTTCCCAGATTTCCGGGATCACATCGGTCATCAATGACGTTGCCGAAAAAATCGGACAAGTCGCCGAAGAAGTCACGCATATGGATGAAGGCATGGATGGCATTGCCAGTGCTGTGACGGAGCAGGATGCGGCCAATCAGGAAATCAGCCGGAACGTCTCCAGCACGGCGGACGAGGCGAGCAAAACGACTTCAAGCATGGCTGAACTCGCGAGCCTTGCGGATCAGGTCTTAAGCGTGGCGACGAAACTCGGCGATGCGGCCATGGGCCTGACGGATCAGTCTGCAAGACTTGAGGGGACGGCGCAGAACTTCTTCAGGGAAGTCGAGGCCAACGCCGTAGCGTCATGAGATAACCGTTGTTCCGGCCGGGCCGGCCGGGCCGATAGAGCCCTGACCCTGGAAAATTCTACGAAAAGAGCTTGTCGATATCGTCCTGGGACGTCGCCTGATCCCGCAGGGTTTCGACATGAGTTTTCTCCGGCGGCGTGATGTCGACTCCCAGACGTTCCAGCGTATTGCTGAGCCGGTCCTCGATGGTCTGGAGGTTTTCAAGCGTTTTGCGAATGCGCTGGCTGGTCAGGTCCTGGAACGTGCAGGCAAGAAGAATTTCCTGAATTTCGTCATTCAGCTCGATCAGATCTTCATGGCCGGGTTTCTGCAATTCGACCTGCAATTTTGTGGCAATCCGGTCCGCCGCATCCAGAATCCGGTTCGCCGCTTTTTCCGTCATCTGGATGACGGCCTCAAGTTCGACTCCGGCATTGACAGGGGAGAGCCCGTCCCCGCCCGGCGCGGCAATGGCGTGGATCAGATCAAGGATCTCGGAAAACCGTTTACTGGTTTCGTCGCCGGCCATATCGACAAGCTGGGAGGTCGCGTTGATCTCCATCGAGATCTCATCGAAGCGGCGGCGGACGAACCGCTCGAACGTGGCGAGATGATCGCGCAGATGCGCAAGCTCGTCAGGGCTTATATCCGCAGTGTTTTTGAGTTCTGTTTGTGCTGTCATAATGGAAAAGGGCTCCGGGTTCATAGATCAGTCCCGAAGAATAGCACGGAAACGTTAACAAAATCTAAGAGGTGATATCGTCGCATGCATATGCAGGAAAAAAATAATGAAAAGACGCTTGCCTTTCGAAAGAAAGTGCGCCTATTGAAACGACCATGCTGATCACAACACAATCCGACCTCGAATCTTTTTGCCGCCGGCTTTCGCAAGGACCGTTCTTTACCCTTGATACCGAATTTCTCCGGGACAAGACCTATTACCCGAAGCTCTGCCTCGTTCAGGTCTGCACCCCGGACGGAGACGCCGCCGCGATTGATCCTCTCGGTGCGCAGGCGCAGGACGCCGCGCTCGACTGGCAACCCTTCTTTGATCTTCTGGCCGATCCGGGGATCGTCAAGGTTCTTCATGCCGCACGGCAGGATCTGGAGATTTTCTATCAGATGACCGGCCGGGTTCCGGCCCCGATATTCGATACGCAGGTTGCGGCGATGGTTCTGGGCTACGGCGACCAGATTGGCTATGAAGCCCTCGTTCGCGATATCGCAGGCGCGAAACTCGACAAGGCCGTCCAGTTCACGGACTGGTCCCGGCGGCCGCTCACGCCCCGGCTCCTCGATTACGCCATCGGCGACGTGACGCATCTCGTCAAAATCTACGAAGAGTTCTCGGCGCGGCTTGACGCGCAGGGCCGCACGCAATGGGTCCGCGAAGAAGAGGCGGTGCTCTGCGCGCCGGACACATACGAAAATCCGCTGGACGCGGCATGGAAGCGAATCAAGATTCGCTCCGACAAGCCGAAAGTTCTGGCGGTCCTGAAAGAGCTCGCGGCATGGCGGGAGCGGCAGGCGCAGGAACGCGATGTCCCGCGAAGCCGCGTTTTGAAGGATGAAACGCTGGTCGATATTGCCGTTCACGCGCCGCAAACGGCCCAGAAACTCTCGGAGATGCGCGGTGTAGGGAAAGATTATGCTTTCGGGCGCGGTGGGATGGCCATTCTGGAGGCGGTCAAAACGGCTCTGGAGGCCCCGAAAAGCGCGTGGCCGGCCCCCCCGCCGCGGCGCAGGACGATCCCGCCCGAGAAAATGGCGGCACTTGAGCTTTTGAAGACGCTCTTGCGAATCGTCGCGGCCGAGGCCGGAGTCGCCGCCCGCCTGATCGCCGGGCCGGACGATCTTGAGGCCCTCGTCCTCGGAGCCCCGGACGAGGACATCCGGGCAATGCAGGGATGGCGCGGGGACCTCTTCGGTCAAAGCGCCCGCGACCTTCTGTCCGGGAAGACCGCATTATGTCTCCAAGGTGAAGAAATCAAACGCATTTCTTTACATTAGTAAGACCGGAAATATCTGCAAAATCATGATGATATGAAAAAAGATTGACGGGTTTGATCCGCCCGTCTATGACATGGGCACGTCCCCCAATCCAACCCACGAGGTCTAAAATGCCATCTGCCGCCGCTTTCCGGACAACGGCCCCCGAAACATCGCAAATACAACACCAAACACAACCGGAGACCGCTCCGAAACTTGTCGTCTTTTCAAACCGTCCGCCGACAAACCCCATCTCAGGAGGCGCGGCGCTTGGAATCAAGGAAGCCAGTAAAGTCCTGAATGACGAGATCCTCTGGGTCGCGCTCGCGGAAGGGGGCAAAGACGTCACGAAACCGTTCGTCACACCGTCTGTCGTCGACGGGATTAAT
The DNA here is from genome assembly GCA_028277665.1 of Alphaproteobacteria bacterium. Classification (GTDB taxonomy): domain Bacteria; phylum Pseudomonadota; class Alphaproteobacteria; order Micavibrionales; family Micavibrionaceae; genus JANQFU01. The sequence goes on from JANQFU010000040.1 coordinate 7,904, forward strand.
GTTCTGACGGTCACGATCCCCAGAGAACAGTATGACAAACATTACAACGGCCTGTGTAACGGCTCCTTGTGGCCGCTCCTGCACGGCATGCTCGACAATGCGCACGCGGTCAAAAATCCGGGCGGGATTTCCGCGGACCTGAGAGGACATATCCAGACGCTAAGAATGGTCTTCGAAACGGTCAGGCCGGAGTTGGCAACATACGGCGTTACGGACGAAACAAAAGTCTGGCTGCATGATTATCATTTCATGCTGGGCGCATGGATGATGAAAAAACTCGGCTATAAAAACCCGACCGAGTTCTTCCTGCATATTCCGGTCATGGCAAAGCAGACCTACGATCAATTGGAAGGACAGGCAAAAAGGCTGATGGAGATGTTTTTCGGCGGGCTTGAATGTATGAATTCTGTGGCGTTCCAGACGCAAGCCGACGCGCGCAATTATCACGAGATTCTGGCCGGGGATGAACCGCCGCCCTCTCTTGGAATCGATATGTTTGAGTCCACGACACGGAGGAAGACGACGCGGGACGGCACGCAAACAATCGGCGTGATGCCGATCAGCATCGATACGGAATATGCGAAAAAAGTCGCGGAGGAACACGTCCCGTCGGACGAGATAGGGGCCCTTCAGGCAAGATTGACGGCCAAGCATATCATTTTAGGGGCGGAACGCTGCGACCCGACAAAGGGCATTCTGGCGCGGCTGGCCGGGTTTGATTTGCTTCTGACGAGATATCCTCACCGCTGCGGACAGGCTCAGTTGATGGTTATCGCCGAGCCTTCACGCCAGGGCGTCAAGGAATATCAGAAATATAAAGCCGCTGTTGAGAAAAAAGTCCGGGAAATTAATGAGAAATACAAGGAAAGCTATGACGGCATCGAGCCGATCGTCCTCCTTGAAAAAGGACTGCAGCGGGAAGACCTGCTGTGGAGTATGAGCCAGAACAACTGGCCGCTGGCGTCTCTGGGCAAGGTCGGCACGTTTTTGGCTTATGCGTTCGGTAAAGCCGCCATCGCGCCCCAGAAAATCCACATTATCGTCAATTCTATAGCCGACGGCATGAATCTGGTCGCAAAAGAGGCCTTTGCCGTCCAGAACATATTCAACAGCGCGCGCATGATCCTCTCCAGAACGATCGGCGCGGCGAAGGAACTGGGGGATTACGCCACGCTGTGCGATCCGGCGCCGGAGAGCATTTGTGAGGCTATGGAAGAGTCTATGCAACTCTCCCAGGAAGAGGTTAATATGAGATGCTGGAAAGCGCAGGCGCATATGGCCTGGGCGAGCGTTGAAAAATGGGTCCATAGCACCCTGAAAATGTTTGGAATGGAGATCGGAGACGAGAAACCGGAAGCCGGACCCGGCACATCTTTACGTGTGCCCGCGAACGATACTGAAAGAAAGCCGAAGGTTGTTTAGGACACAATAGAAAAGGATAAACAGAGTTTTGCGCAGACTTCTTCTTGTCCGGCATGCGCTTGCCGCCGGCGCCGGACCGTTTGGAACGGATAAAGACCGTCCGCTCTCCGTGGACGGTCAGGCGCAGGCTCTGCGTCTCGGAGAATATCTGGGCGATGCCGGGTACAACATTGATTGCGCGCGCATATCTGACGCTCGGCGCACGCGGGAGACTTGCGCGCTGATCTTTGAGTCGAATCTGAGGACGCCGGAAGATCTTGCTTATGAATCGGGGCTCTACAACGCGAGCGCCGGGGATCTTTTTGAGACCGTTCGGACACTGCCGGACTCTGCGAAGACGGCTCTGGTGATCGCGCATAATCCGGGCCTTGGCGATCTCTTGAAGCTCCTCGCCGGATCGGGCGATCACATGGACATCATGTCCGGCTTTTCCTGCGGGACGCTCTGCGTCCTCGAGTCTCGGGAGCTTAGCGGCTGGAGAGAGCTTGAGCCCGGCATGATGTGTTTAAAATATGCGTTTCACACATAAAATAATGTATAAAACACAAATTTTGATCCTAATTCCGAATCGGTTCCGGATGTGGGCTTGTCCCCAGAACGGATTTGCGCGCCCAGGAGATGTTTCGGTCCAGATAATAAGCCTCGATATCCTTTTGAAGATCTTGAAGAATATCGACGACCTCATTCGCACTGCGCGCCCGTCCTTGCTCGTCCTCGGCGAGATTGGAAAGCCCTTTCGCAGCAAGAATGTTTTCCTCAACGGCGGTCAGCGGACGGACAAGAACGCTCCCTTTGGTCTTGATGGCGACATGGCAGCGGTAGGAGAAATTCGCGGTTTCGTCCGGCGATGCCAGAAGCGCGTCATGCTCTCTCCACATCGCATGATCGGCCTCGGCCGCAAATTTTTCCTTGCGAAAGCGCGCCCGGTTCCAGCCGAGAACGCTGTCCGAGTCCTCCGCGATCAGACGCTTGGCGTAATGCGGATCCTCCGGCCCCTGAGGAAGAACGGCCGGCGCCGTGAGAAGGCGCGACACATCGCCGGTCCGCCCTTCAAGGAACGCGTCCTGCGCCAGAAGATAACGGTACCGGTTCAGAACTTCGTTTTTTCCGGAAAGGGGTTTGGCATGGTTTGCGGACCGGTGGTCTCCCGGTGCGCCGTAAAAATAAACCTGATCGCTGCCAAGAACGAGCCGCGTGCGGCCTTCGAGCTTGTCGATGCGTTCTTCAAAACTGAATTCCGGATATCCCTGCTCGTCGTTCCTGCGGCGCAGGAAACCGATATAATCAAGCCGCCGCGGGTTCACATTCATGACCGCATGCGTAAAAATGCCTCCCAGAACAACGCCGGCCAGCCCGACAATAACGGCCGCAGCTGTGCTCCCAAAAGTATTCAATAAAAGCGCATCAGCATCCATCATAATAAGACAGGGATAGCATAAGAAAAATATTATGTCAAATATAAACTCTCTCTGTCTCTCTCTTGCCGCGCCGTGCGGGGGCGTTTATAGTAGCATCATGAAAACGCTCTCCTGTCTTGCCGGGGTCTCCGGTCTGTTCTGCGCGATCGGCGCTCTTCTTCTCCTTGAATCCTGCGCCTCCGCGCCGAAAATTCCGGAGGAAGGACCGGAGCCGCCCCCGCGTCTGCGCGAGGTCCCGTTCTCGCGCCTGCCGGGCTGGGGGGACGACCGGGCCGGGGAGGCCCTTGCCGCATTCCGGATCTCGTGCACGAACAGGATCCTGAAAGTCCCGCCTGACAAGCTCTTCGGGCCGGAGCATATCCCGGACGGCGCGCGGACCTACGGCGACTGGCAACCTGCCTGCAGGGCTGCAATCGGGACGGCTTTGCAAAATACAGACAGCGCCCGCCGCTTTTTCGAGCATTACTTCCGCCCGGCCGAAATCATCAGCGCCCGGACCGGGACGGACGGCCTGTTTACAGGATATTATGAGCCGTTATTGCGCGGCGCCCGGACCAGATTCGGGCCGTATCAAACGCCGCTGCTTCGCCGTCCGGCGGATCTGGTCGAAGTCGATCTCGGCGCGTTCCGCGACTCCCTGAAAGGAGAGCGGATCGCGGGCCGGGTCGAGAACGGCCGGCTGATCCCCTATGAGGACCGCGCGGACATTGCCGCCGGAGCGCTCGCCGCGCGCTTAAAACATGATTCCGATTCGAATTCCGCTGCGGCGCTCGTATATGTGGATGATCCGATTGATGCGTTTTTCCTTCATATTCAAGGCTCCGGGCGCATAGACCTTGCCGGGGGCGGAAGCATGCGCGCAGGCTATGACGGCCAGAACGGCCACGTCTATTATGCGATCGGGCGGGAATTGATCGCGCGCGGCGAACTGACGAAGGAGAATGTGTCGCTCCAGACGATCCGGGCCTGGTTGAACGCTCATCCGGACGCGGCGCAGGATCTGATGAACCTGAACCCGTCCTATATCTTTTTCCGGGAACTGGAGGGGCCGGGGCCGCTCGGCGCGGAAGGCGTGCCGTTGACGCCCGGGCGCTCGCTTGCCGTGGACCGGACGATGATCCCCTACGGCGCGCCGGTCTATATTGCAACGGGCGCGCCGGAAGAGGGCGAGGCGCCGGTCCGCCGCCTCCTGATCGCACAGGATACCGGCGGGGCCATCCGGGGCGCGGTCCGGGGGGACGTCTTCTGGGGCTACGGTCCCCGCGCCGAATATCTCGCGGGCCATATGAAAGCGCCGGGCCGGGCCTGGGTTCTTCTGCCGAAATAGAAAGGCAGATTCCTCGTTCGTCTGTCGTGACAAATGCCGCGCGGCGGATTAGAATTTCTCGAATCGAAAGTAGGGGGGAGGAAAGCTCATGCGGATAACGGCATCACTGGCCGTCCTTTTCGGGGCCGTTCTTGCGCTGGCTCTGATCGGTATGATCTGGGCGCCGGAGAGCGTGTCCGCGGATCTCGTTTTTAAACTTGCGCTCACATTCGGCATTATTCTTGCGCTGCTTTACGGCGCCGGTTCTCTCATGAAACAGGGATGTTGCGCGGACACGCCGAAACGAAAAGCGCCCTGCTGCTGCCGGAAAGAAAAAGAGGGGGATGATAACCGTGACATACAAAAGTAGGCGGAAAAAACATCAACATAACCAAAAGGTATTGCAAAAACACATCTATATGTATATTTTGCCCCCATTATGCCTGCTGGTAACAGGGATATTCCTGTCCGGTTGTGCAAATACGCTGGACGGTTTCGGGCGGGATCTTGAAAAAGCCGGACAAGCCGTGCAAAAAACATTTTAGAAGAGATTTAAAAATTAAAGAGACGGTGCCGCGTGGGGCGGTGATTTTAAAACAACGATATTTACAGACTGTGGGGAGTAAGAACATGAGTGGACCGCGTTTAACGGCGATTTTAAGCTTTCTCGTTCTTGGGATGTTTCTGATCCCGGGGCTTTTCCTTGCTGGAACTCTATTGCCGGCAGGTGAAAATCGCCCGGTTTCCGGGAATTCCTATGCCGAAGTCGGCGACATGGAAGCGGAAAATTTGAATGCCATCGATACTGCGGCAGGGGCGAATGCCGGGGCAGGGGAGCCGGATAGCGAAGAAGAAACCATCTCTTCAGGCTCCGAAGACATGCTTCATGACGGCGATGAACGGAATGACGGAGACATATCCGCAGAAGATCTTCCGGACGCCGGAATAGGCCAAACGGCGCCCTGACGGATTGTCCTGATATCCCGGCGGAAGCTCTGGACTTTGCCCGGCCAGGCGGGCATGATGCGGCGGTATTTCTGACGGGAGAATGCCGCGCATGACTTCGGAAAAACGTTCTTGCGATACAACCGAATTTCACAAAGCCGTTCAGCCGGTTATGACAGGCGTGATGGCCGCGCTCGCGCTCTGGATCGCGATCAGCGTCCACGCGCCGCGCTTCATGGCCTACGGCCCGGCATTGACCGGCCTTGCCGCCTGGATCGCCGTTCGCTACCGCTGCGGAATCTGGTTGCCGGTCCCGCGTCTGTACCTTGCCCTTGCCGCCGGGATTCCGGCCCTGGCGCTGGTCAGTGCGCTCTGGGCGCTCGATCCGGCCTTTGCAGCCGAAGAAGCGCTCAAACTCGCGCTCGTCCTGTTGCCCGGCATGTTCCTGTTCTCCGTCCTCAGAGCGGCTCCCGCCGATCTGGTTTCCTCCAGAGCATGGTGGCTGTTGGCCGGGCTGGGCGCGGCGCTTTTATTCCTGATTGTCGAGTTGTCTTTCGATATGCCGCTCTACCGGCTTACGCACGGCCTGCCGGAAGATCATCACCTCGACCGCTTCCAGATGAACCGCGGCACTGTCATCGTCACACTGGCCGCGATTGCCTGCCTGCCGCTTCTCCTGCCGTTGACACGGCAGGTTCCGGGCGGGGCGCGTGTGACACTGCATCTCGCTGCCGTCCTTCTCGCGCTGCTTTTGGCTGTGCATGCCGCCACGGAAAGCCAGTCGGCCAATCTCGCGCTTGGGCTCGCTCTCGCGGCGATGGTGCTGTTTCCCGTTCACTGGAACAAAGCGTTTGGTATCTTGTCCGCCGGGATTGCAATGCTTCTTACGTCTGCGCCCTGGCTGTCCGGGTATCTTTACGACAAGCTCGCCGCCCTGACGCGGGACAATGAATGGCTCCGGGACGCTTACGCCGCACAGCGGATGGAAATCTGGTCCTTTATCAGCGAGTATGCGCTCCGCAAGCCATGGACCGGGTTCGGGATCGAAGCGACCCGGTATATCCGTGATTTCGAGATTCCAGGCGTGTGGTTCCACAATACGGAAATCCTGCATCCGCATAATTTCGCGCTTCAAATCTGGATTGAGTTCGGCGGGATCGGAATCCTGCTCTCTATCGTGTTTTTTGCTCTTCTGGTCCGCGGGATCGCGCAAATTGGCGATACGCCGGAAAAAGGCGCCAGACTCTCCGCGCGGATCGCGCTCGGCCTGTTCATCGCATGCCTCAGTGTCGCGGCGACCGGGTACGGGCTTTGGCAGGGCTGGTGGATCGGCGCATTCTGCCTTGCCGCGGCGTTGTGGTGCGTAACGGACAAGGCGCTGCGCGCATTTTACCACTCGTAACCGAGTTTCAGGAGATATACCGTATCGTCTTTCTCCGCTCCGGGGGCCGGGCGGTTCTCGTAATCATAGTCGATTTCCGCCGTGCCCGTCAGAAATGTGCCGACAGGCACTTTCACGCCGCTTTCGCTGTTCAGCAGGAAAGCCTCGATCTCGTCCGCCGGAACGGACAGGCTGTGGCGATGGAACAGGCGAAAGGCATCGTCCATAAACGCCTGTTCGTAATCGGTGGCAAAGCTGAGCGCGATATGGTCGTTCGTATCGGCATTGGCGTAGGACTCGCGGATATATTCGAGACCGCCTTTGACCTGAAGCGCAAGATCGTCGCGTTCATAAAACTGATATCCGCTGAACAGCCCGGCGCGGCTCCGGAGATCAAGCTGTGCGACATCGTCCATCTCGAAGCGCAGGCGGCCGCCCAGAAACCACTTCTCCGTCAGGAACCGGTCGTATTCGGCGAAGAGCGTCGTCTCGTCCGAACTCACCGAGTCCTCATCCTCCGCATAATGATACTTCCCGCCGAACAGATAACGGTTTTGCGCATCGCGCGCCTTGATCCGCGCATCGGCCGCGAGTTCCCGGGAGTTTGAATTCCCGTCTTTCAGTGCGGCGGAGAGATTCGCCGCCCCGGTCCATTTTGTTTTTTCGCCCTCTTCCGGCGGCGCGGTCAACCCGGCCGAGGCAGAAGCCGAAGCCGGTTCAATCTGCGCGGCCTCTTCGGCCGTTATCGGAAGAAGGGCCGCTTCCTGGAGGGGATCCGAGGCTTTGGGGACCGGGTAGGCCGGAGACAAGGCGTCGATCTCGGCCCAGGGAATCCGGAGATCTGCACCATATCCGGTTGCGAGAAACAGGCCGTCCGGATTTTTGTGATCGATGACCGTGCCGGAAATCCGGTCGCCGTTTTTCAGAAAAACCTGATCGGCCCGGGCCTCTCCCGCCCCCCATACCAAGGGCAACGCTCCCGCTGCCAGAAGGCAGGATTTCAGACGCAGCTTAAAACACATAGATCAGAATGATTTCGTCAGGCTGAAGTAATAGCGCGGTTCCTCGTTCGAGCGGGTTTCCACCTCGCGAGTCAAGGGCAGCGCCATGTAGACATCCAGATTCAGCTTTTCGGCCAGTTCCGTCCGCAGACCGATCCCGGCCGAGGCGATGGAATCTTTCTTGTCGGCGGAGGTCGTCGCGTCCTTGTTCCAGGTCCGGCCGAAATCGTAGAATCCAAAGAGTTGGTAGTCCCGGAAAGGCGGCCAGCCGTTCGAACGAATCGGCTCGTCCCACTGAAACTCGATTTTCGCGGCAAAGCCATCGTCACCCACAATCTCGGATGGATCGTATCCGCGGCCGTATTGCGGCCCGCCAACCCCGAATTCCTCGGAGCTTAACAGGGCATGTGACGAAAGCTGTCCTTTGGTCGCCAGCAAAAGGTTGATCGCATTGGTAATCCGTTGCAGACGCTGGACTTCCGCCTCGATTTTCAGGAATTCGGAGTCGCCGAGATCGCGCGTCGTGTAGGAATATTGTTCGCTATGTCCGAATATGCCGAGCCCGTGCGAAATCTGCGCCGAGAGCGTATTGATCCCGGCGCCGAAGATCGTGTCGAGAAATTCGGCCCGGCCGCCGAGCCGGAGGGCGCGGATCCGGTCTTCGCGGGTCGGCTCGATGTTGTTTTCGGATTTGACGTTCCGGTAATCAAACGCCGCATGACCGTAGACATTCAGCGCGCGGGTCCGGACAAACGGGTGGTTCAGTTTCATTGCCGCAAAGAAAGATTTCCCTTCGACGTCGAACGGCTCCAGCGTATATCCCGGCTCCGTCGAGGCATAACTCGTGAAGATCTGGAGGAGAGTTCCGTAGGGGCCGATGGCCTGATCCCACGAGAGAGCGCCGTATTGCAGTTCCGTTTCATCGCCGAAATCCGGCGCGACTGCCGCCTGCGCCGACAGGCGCTCGTTGAGGCCGAAAACGTTGTTCAGGGAGCCGGTCGCACTGCCCTGCACCTGACCGAGGTACCGGCTTCCGAAGTTATCCATCGACAGGAAGGCGTCATACGGATCCCGTTCAATAAGGATTCGCAGGACCGCCGCACCCGGGACATCGGCCGGCGAGAGCACGCTCCGCGCTGAAACGCCGGGAAGATCGTTGATAAGGAGCAGGATCCGCTCCAGTTCGCGAACATTGACCGGTCCGCCGTCCAGAGTAAGCCGGTTTGCATACTGACGGATCAGGCCGTTGTCCTTTACGTCCTCGCCCTCGACGAGGACGCTGTCAATCGTGCCCTCGACGACCTGAAGACGGACCGCCCCGCTTTCGATGGTCTGTGGCGGCACAACGACGCGGGTCAGAATATATCCGTCATTGCGGTATTTCCGGGTCAGGTCTGCGGCGATCCGGTAGACATCCGCCAGAGAAATCGTTTGTCCGAGCTTGTCTTCATAGACGGGACGAAGCTGCGTGTCGCTGTAGACCGAGACCCCTTCAAGGGTCAATGTTTTCAGACTCAGATTGATTTTTGTTGCGTTGTCCGGTGCGCCATCCAGCTTTAATTCGTCAATCTCTATTTTCGGCGTGATGGACGGCTCAAGAGACCGTGTCCGAAGCTGGTCGGCAGCGCGGCCCGGGTCGGCAGCGCGTGTCGCCGCCGCCGGGACATTCTGATTTTGCTGTGCCATTGCGTTTCCGGGAGAACCCGCCATAAAGCAGGTCAGCACAGCGACCGCTCCGCAAGACGTCAGGAAAGATGAAAAGTGCGTCTTCATGATACGCCCCATTTGTCCGTTTGTTGAAATATCTGAACGAATACTGTCTTGATATGCGCACAGTTTAAAAAAAACGCATTACTTATCTTCTGTTTTTAAGCGTTTTTTTCCTTTCTGACAAGGGCAGACTCTCTCCACAGAAAACGTCCCCCAAAAAATGTTTTTCGTATCTTGAAATTTTCTGCGAGAAAACGGTCCTTTAGAGAAGCGAATCAACCCAGTCGGACAGCTGGCTTTTCGACATGCCGCCGACCCGTGTGTCGATAACCTGTCCGTCCTTGAAGACCATAAATGTCGGAATGCCGCGCACGCCGTATTTTGTCGGCGCGTTGGGGCTTTCGTCGATGTTCACTTTGACAACTTTCAGCTTTTCGCCCAGATCCTGAGCCAACTCGTCCACAAGCGGGGACATGGCTTTACACGGCCCGCACCATTCTGCCCAGAAATCGACGATCACCGGCCCTGATGCCTGAAGGACGTCCTGTTCGAATGTGTCGTCATTCACTTTGTGCGCACTCATCGCATGTTCCTTTTGTGTTGTTTTGAATCGTCTGTTGACATAGAGAATATGAGTCAAAACAAAAACAGGTCAAGTTGAATAAAGCAGCCATCCACATTGGCGAACATGGGGTCGGGGAAAAAAGAGGACGATACCTGTGAGTATGGACCCTGATCCGGACCGGCTTGTTCAAAACAACCGCATCGGCCGGAAGATGATGCAAAGCTATTTCAAAAAATGTGGAGTGCGTGTCGTTTTCGAGACGGCATAAAGAACGCGGTCATTCTGTTTTAACCTTTCATTAACGATTTTGCGTGTAAAACTCTCGCTGTTCAACAGAAAGAGCCATCACGATTCGGAGGGCGTCATGCGCGATCCGGACGGGCGGGTTATTTAAAAAATCGATATATAATGCAGGGTGTAAATAATATGCATGACAACGGAACACACGGAATTTCAGGAGAAAATTATGCAGAAAATCCAACGTCGTCGCTCTCGTGGCTGGAGGTCAAACTGGCGTCTGACAAAGCCGCCGCTTGTCGGCGACGGGCGCGGATGCTTTTGGGGCATCTCCGTTGCACACGCCGCAAGCTTGAAATGATTTCCGGTGGAGATAGACGCCCCGATTCAAGAAACAGGGCAGACTGGCACTGTCTCCGGACGGCGCTTCAGGCCGATGACTCCCTCCGGCAATTCCGGACATTTTGGTGCGTATACAGGAAAGCGCAGCGAAAGGCCGCAGAATTAAAACGCGGCCATTCCTGCGCCCTGCAAAACGGAACCGGGCGGGATGCGGCATAGACTGAATCCGGGCTTATTGCAGCCCTGTTTTCCCGGCCGCGGCGGCGTCTCCGTAGTTCAGATTCGCTGCGCCTTCTCCGGCAGCAGGGATTCGCCAGTCCAGATGGCGGAGGTTTTCCTGTGCACTCTGATAGGCATCCCGGCTTGCGTGTTCCAGATGCTGGAATTGTCTGTAAAACAGCCAGCCGGAGCGAATCAGGAAATAAAGGCGGGCCCGCTGGTCGGCGAAGGCTTCGTTCCGCGCGTCCGTATCCATCAGGCACAAAACTCTGTAGTCCTTGATCAGCATGCGTAAAAGCCGGCGGACCCGGGATGTGGCAAGATGAAGTCTGTGAATCCTGTGTCCATGGATCAGCCGTGGCGTCAGAACAAATTCTTCGGCGGTCCGTAAAATTTTCAATGTCTCTGTAACGCCGTATTCACTTTGAAGCGCTTCGGTAAATTCCGAAAAAGACGGATGCAATACGCTTTGTGCAGTCATAACGACCTCCATATCCGTTTCTGAAATCATCAGGAAAACGATTACATAATATTATTTCATTCCAAACGCTGTTCTTATATTGAAATATTCTATCAAATTTTTTTAAAAAAAGGAAGGAATGAATCAGGATCGAATTTGTCCTGAATATAACTTTTCTCTTATTTATGAACAGTATCATTGCGGTCCTCCGTGAAAACCGCTAGAAGGGAAAAGCCTGCATCCGTAGGCAGGCCGGGTAATTTCTTCAGGAAGGCGTGCGACAGGATCATGACACCGATTGCAAAACTCCCGGAAAATGTTCCGAATAAGGAGAGGCAAACACAGCAGTTACGCGTTGTTGTCGTCGGTCATGTCGATCACGGAAAATCGACTCTGATCGGCCGCCTGCTCCACGATACCGACTCTCTTCCGGACGGCAAGCTTGAAGAGCTGAAACAAATCTGCGGCCGCCGCGGAACGGACGCGCTTGAGTGGTCGTTCGTCCTCGATTCGTTTCAGGCCGAACGCGACCAGGCCGTGACGATCGATACGACCCAGATCTGGTTTTCGACGGCGGCGCGCGATTACGTTATCATTGACGCACCCGGGCACCGCGAATTCCTCAAAAACATGATTTCCGGAGCGGCGGCGGCAGACGCCGCTGTTCTGGTTGTCGATGCGACGGAAGGCATACGGGAGCAAACGCGCCGGCATGCCTACCTTCTGTCTTTGCTTGGACTCCGGCAGATTGTGGTGGTCGTGAACAAAATGGATCTGGCCGGGTATGATGCCAAAATTTTCGAGAGAGTCTCCATGGATGTGCGCGACTATCTTGGATCGATCGGCCTGTCTCCATCAATGATCGTCCCGATTTCCGCCCGTGAGGGAGATATGATCGCCGGACGTAACGAAGCGCTGTCATGGTATCCCGGAAAAACCGTCGTCGAAGCGCTGGACAGTTTTGAGATCTCGACGCCGCCCATCGCGAAGCCGCTGCGCTTCCCGGTGCAGGACGTCTACCGCCAGGGAGATCGCAGAATTATTGTCGGGCGGATTGAAACCGGCATTTTGCGCAAAGGCGACCGTCTGTATTTCTCGCCGACGAACGAAGCGGCAACCGTAACCGGTCTTGAAATCTGGCCGTCCGACCCGAACAAAGTCGAAGCCCGCGCCGGAGAGGTCATTGGCGTGACACTGAACGAGCGCCTTTTTGTGGAACGCGGACATATCGGCGCGCATGAAGACTCGCTGCCGATGCTAAGCAACGTGTTCCGCGTCAATCTGTTCTGGATCTCCCACGCGCCCCTCAGGATCGGCAATACCTACAAAATCCGGTACGGCACGAGCGAGGCCATGGTCACGGTCCAGTCCATCGACAGGGTTATCGATACGGAAGATCTCTCTCAGGATGTTTCATCCGGGGATGTTGGCCGCAACGCTGTTGCCGAAGTCACGCTGCGGGCCCGGGAGCTTCTTCCGATTGATCCGTATACGCATAATGCCCGGATGGGGCGTGTCGTGTTGTATGACGGGTACGACATCGCCGGCGGCGGTACGATTTCAATGGAGGATTATCCCGACCAGCGCCGTCTGGCGTCCCCGAAATCCGAGAATATCTATGAGGTCTCACATCTTCTGTCCTATCAGGCCAGAGCCCGCCAGAAGGGGCATTTCGGCGCCGTGTTCTGGTTCACCGGCCTGTCGGGTGCCGGGAAATCGACCGTGGCCATGGCTACGGAAAAAGCATTGTTCGAGCGTGGTTATCATACATATGTGCTGGACGGCGATAACGTCCGGCACGGGCTGAATGCGGATCTCGGGTTTTCGCCCGAAGACCGGGCCGAGAACATCCGGCGGATCGGCGAAGTAGCGGCGTTGATGGCCGATGCGGGTACAATCGTTATTACGGCGTTCATCTCGCCGTACCGCGCCGACCGGAAACGCGCACGTCAGGCATCGCCCGACCGGTTTCATGAAATCCATGTCCGGGCTGATCTTGAGACTTGTGAAGACCGGGATCCCAAAGGCCTGTACAAGCGCGCCCGGGCCGGAGAAATCAGCAGTTTCACCGGAATCGACTCCCCCTATGAGTCTCCGGAAAACCCTGAACTCGTCGTCGATACGCAACATAACGATGTCCAGACATGCGTCCGGCAGGTCCTGGACTATATTGAGCGGACGGTCAGGCTCGACAGAACGACAGATCAGGATCGCCACGCCCGGGAAGAAAAGGCCCTGTCCGCATAATTAGGGTCAGGACCTGTAAATAATACTTTTCGTGGCTTTGGAAGAAGTTTTTTCTTGACGTATTTTTTCAATTCTTGATTTAAGTCAAAATATGAATCCTATGATATTAAAGAAAAATTTTTGTATTTTGGCAAAAAAAATGTGGCATTTTGTCTCCGGATCCTTCATATTGCCTTTAGCCTATACACGCAAGGATAGGTATTTTCCGGATTTAAGTTGCGGAATTCCGAACGTCCGGAAAAAAAATAGAAAATTGGCTTAACCGGGATAATAAGGACGTCGGTTATGGACGTCATCGACGAAGAAAAAAGAAACGGCATTTTAAAAGCTACGTTGAAGTGGTTTGACGGGACAAAGGGGTTTGGTTTTGTCGTTCCGGAGGGAACGGAGACAGACTGTTTCCTGCATGTAACGACGCTTCAGAAGCTGGGGGTTCACATTCTGGGCCCCGGGGCCGTTCTGACCTGTACGGTTGTCAAAGGCGACAAAGGATTTCAGGTTCAGAACGTGGAGGAAATTCTGCACCGTGGGGAAATTCCGGAATCCGCCGTTACTTCAAACGGAGAAACAGCGAAACTGACGGGCCGCGTCAAATGGTACGATCCGGTCAGAGGATTCGGATTCATCGTTCCGGATGACGGGCTGAAAGACATTTTTGTGCACAAGACATGCCTTGAGAAGTCAGATTTGGAAGAGCTTGAAGCCGGGCAGAGGGTCAGTGTCGTTTTGAAAGCCGTCTCGAAAGGTCGGGAGGCGACGTCTGTCAAACTCATTGAAGATGAATCCGCACCACAGTCGCTTTCATCCCGGGCAAGAAAAAAATCGCCATCCTATATGAGTTTTATGAACGCAACGCCGCAACGGAACGGTGAAGGCGCTCAAAACGGTTACGCGCAATAATCCGTACCTTGATATATCTTTTGTATAGCTGTCGGCGCAGCATCAGGGCGCTCGGCGTCATAATCAGAGTCAGGAGTGTCGAGAAAGCGAGCCCGAAGACAACCGCAGTCGAGAGCTGAACCCACCACTGCGTAGAGGGTGCGCCGTGGCTGATCTCACGCGAAATGAAATCGATATTGAGCTGGAGGACCATCGGCAGGAGACCGAGAATCGTTGTGATCGTTGTCAGGAGGACGGGGCGCAGGCGTTGTGCGCCGGTCCGCAGGATGGCCTCCCGGACGCCGTAGCCGTATTGCCTGCGGATATGATCGAACGTGTCGATCAGGACAATGTTGTTGTTCACGATGATTCCGGCGAGCGCGATGACTCCAACCCCGCTCATGACGATCCCGAAAGGCTGCTGTGTAACGATCAGACCGATCAGAACGCCGATGGTCGACATGACGACGGCAGTCAGAATCAGCGCCGCACTGTAAAAGCTGTTGAATTGCGTAACCAGAATGATGGCCATAACAAAAAGCGCGATAGTAAAAGCTTTGACAAGAAAATTCTGAGCTTCCTGCTGGTCCTCGTCTTGTCCCTTGAACGTGATCTCGATCTGTGGGTCCAGGTCTGTGCGGTGTGCATCCAGCCATGCCCGGATTTCTTCTGTTTTGGCGTTGACGGCGCCGCCGCCGAGTTCGGCTTTTAACGTATCCGAGACGTCGGCTTTAACGGTTATGGCTCGTTTGCCGTCGACCCGGTTGATCGTTCCGACGGCCGGTTTTGGGATCCGCTCGACAAAGCTGCCGATCGGCACGGGCCCCCCGGCGGTTTCAATCCGAACACGGTCGAGCATGTCAAGCGTCCGCTCGTCCATCGTATGCCGCAGGACAATGTCGATCTCGTCTTCCGCGTCATCAGGCCGGTATTCTGCAAGTTGCAGGCCGTTTGTGACAATCCGGATATAATAACCGATTGTTGTCAGATCGACCCCGAATTTTGCGGCTTGCGCCCGGTCGACTTTCATCTCCCACTGAATGCCGGGCAGGGGGCGGCTGTCTTCAATCGCGACAAATCCGCCGATCTTCTCAAGCGCACCGACAATTTTCTGTGTTGCGTCGTGCAGAAGATCCGGATCCCGGGAAGAGAGCTGAATCTGAATATCTTTCCCGGTCGGCGGACCTTCTTCAGATTTTTGCGTTTCTATCTGAATCCCGGGAATATCTTTCGTCCGGTTCCGGATTTCCGCAAGAATATCCTCTGCCGGGGGGCGAAGCTCCCAGTCCAGAAATTCCATCCGGATCTGGCCGATGACATCTTCGGCGAGATCGGAGCCCGGATTGCTTTCTCCGGAACGTGTGTAAAAGCTTTCAACGCCTTGAATATTCAGTATCCGGCTCTCGACTTCCCGGACGAGCGCGTCTTTCTCATGGACCGAGAGGTTGCCGCGCGCATGAACCAGAACGGAAGCCTGAACCGGTTCGATATCCGGGAAAAACTCAAGTCCCCGCCCGAATTTGCCGTAGGCGAACACGACGAGAAGCAACAAAAGAACGCACCCGCCGAGGATAAGACCGGGGCGCTTCAGAGCCCATTCGAGGCGGTGAAGATACCAGCCGGTAAAGCCTTTGACATCCGACAGGTCGCCATGTTCTGCCGCAGCCAGAGCCTTCATCGTTTCCGGATTTGCCGCATCTCCCGCTTTGCCGACCAGCGCGCCCACCGTCGGCACAAAAATGAGGGCCATGAACAAAGAGGACGTCAGGACCGCAATCAGCGTCAGCGGCAGATACATCATGAACTCGCCGACCAGGCCGGGCCAGAACAGGAGCGGCATGAACGCGGCGAGAGTCGTCGCCGTTGAAGCGATGATCGGCCAGGCCATCCGCTTGGAAGCCAGAGCATAAGCCTCGCCTTTCGGCCGGCCTTCGGATAGTTTCCGGTCCGCATATTCGCTAATGACAATCGCTCCGTCCACAAGCATCCCCACAGACAGGATCAGGGCAAACAGGACGACAACATTGACCGTCAGTCCCATGATATACAAAAGCAGGACGCCTGAAAGAAAAGCGCCGGGGATGGCGAGACCGACAAGCCCTGCCGAACGGACGCCGAGCGCAGCCAGAATGACAATCATCACCAGCAAAACCGCGCTGATCATGTTGTTCTGAAGATCCGAGAGCATCGTGCGGATATCCTCGGATTGATCTTGTGTAAACGTGACGTCTACGCCCTGAGGCCAAAAGGTTTTTTCATGTTCGACGACCTGACGGATGGCCTCAATCGTATCGATGACATTCTCGCCTGTGCGTTTGACAACTTCCAAAGCGATCGCGGGTTTGCCGTCCAGCCGCGCGAAAGATTCCGGATCCTTGAACGTCCGGCGGATCTCGGCAACATCCCGCAGACGGATCGTCGACTCGGCTGAAGCGCGGACCGGCATGTCCAGAAGGTCATGCACGGTCTCAAACAACCCCGGAACTTCGATGGCGAAGCGACCTGCGCCGGTATCCAGATTTCCTGCCGCGACCAAACGGTTTGAGCGGTTGAAAAAGGTGAGAATATCGTTTCCATCCAGTCCGTAGCTCTCGAGAAGCTCAGGATCGATGATGATTTCGACCTGTTCATCCCGGTCTCCGGCAATATTGGCTTCAAGGACGGCTGAAAGACTTTCGATCTCATCCTGAAGATCCCGGGCAAGGCGGAGCAGAATACGCTCGCTGACATCACCCGAGAGCGTGACGACCAGCACGGGGAAGAGACTGAAATTCACTTCCCGGACGTCCGGTTCCTCGGCGTCTTCTGGCAAGTCCGGCTTGGCCCGGTCGACAGCTTCCTGCACATCGTCTTTCGCCTTGTCGCTATCGAACCCGGCCTGAAATTCCAGCAGAACGTAAGCGCCGCCCTGATAGGCCGCAGAACGCATTTCCTTGACCCCTTCAATAGAGGCAACTTCCTGCTCGACCGGTCGAATCAACAGGCGTTCCCCGTCTTCCGGAGAAATGCCTTCCAGATGCATCGACACGTAAATCTGCGGAATGTCGATGTCCGGTGAGGATTCTTTTGGAATGGTCGCATAAGCATAGGCCCCGGCGGTCAGGATCAGAACGAGAATGCTGAGAACCGTGCGTTTGTGGGATATGGCGGCATCGACGAGAGCGGCAATCATTCGGCGGCTCCGGCTGTAGCTGTAGATACGGGATGAACTTTCTGCCCGTCCGCGACGAAATCCTGCCCGACCGTGATCAGGCGTATCCGGGCAGGCAGGGCGCCGATCCACATATGGTCCGGATGATCCGACAGGATCGTAACCGGAACAAAGCGGACGGTATCCTGATGGTCCACAATTTTGACGCCGAGGAGGCCTTCATCGTCAAGAGCCAGAATGGAGGGCGAGATTTTATAGCCTTCCACTTTTTGCGCCTGAAGACGGAGCTCGGCTGTCAGGCCTTCCCGGAAGGGAAAGCGTCCGCTGTTATCGGGCGGATTCGGGGTTTCAACCTCAATTCTGAACGTCCGTGTGTCGGGATCCGCAGCCGGCGCGATATATTTCAGAACGCCTTTGGTCGTGCGTCCGTCAATAAAACGGATCTCTGTCGTTTGTCCGGTTTCCAGAAGAGAGATCTGTTTCTCTGCCGCGTAGGCGGAGAGAATCAGAGGATCCGGTGCGACGATCTGAAACACGGCGCCCCCCGGAGAGAGGTAATCTCCGATTTCGGCGTAATCTTCGCCGAGGATGCCGTCGAAGGGCGCTTTAATTTCCAGATGGGCCACATTTTTCCGGGCGTCTTCCAGCGCAGCCTTTGCTGCCATGTAATTCGCTTTCGCTTCGGCAAGCTGGATCCGGCTGTCGTGTCCCCTGTTCTCGAGTTTTTCTGCGGCTTCAAAGCGAAGTTTACGAAAGGCGAGGGTTTCTTGCGCTTCCGCCAGCTTTGCCGGACGATCCCGTGGCGCAATCTTCAGGAGAATATCGCCCTTCTTGATGAAAGAGCCCTTCTCGACAGGTTTTTCGATCACCTGCCCATCGATTTCCGCGCGTAATACAACATTCTTTGAAGCCTCGGAGCGTCCGGTAATGACGGCCTCTGCCGCAACAGGCTCAGCCGTCATGTCCGCAACGCGAACGTCCGGGAGCGGGACGTTGTCCTGTTTTTGTGTCTGTGCCCGGGGATGTTCCGGCGGGCGGTTCTGTTTCACTGCACCGGACAATAACCAGAGCGCAGCCACTGCTGCAACGGCGAATGCCAGAAAATAGGTTGGTTTTATACGGGGTATCATGCAATTCGATCCTTTCGGTCCTGCCCGACCATATATATTGCCTTACGCAGGATAAGAAAAGAGGGGGGCCGATAAAAAGAAGGAGCACAATCCGTGCGCCAGTCTATGGTTTTGAAATACCCTAGGCGGAGCCTATGACGCGGCCGTCTGGATCTCCATGTCCTGCTCGTCGTCGCCGCCGGACTCGGCGGCGGCCCTGCGCGCATTCTCCTGCCGCTCGATATCGTCCGCGTCGATCGTCCGTCCCCGGCCTGCGGCCTGATAGGCAAGACGCGCGTGATATTCGCAGTAAGGCATTCCCGGAACGGCCGATGCGCCGCAGAAATGAAAGTCCGGATCGCGCGGATCTCCGACCGGCCAGCGGCACGTCCGTTCCTTCAGGTCGGCCATTTGCACGCCGCCTTCCGGGCCCTTGCAGGAGGCCTTAAGGGCGGCCAGCGTTTCATCCGCTGCGTTGGCTGCTGCAGGCCGGGTGCGGGCGGGTTTCGCAGTCTCCGGATTTGCACGGGAAGAAGATGTCCGGGAAGAGGGGGCGGTGCGCGTTTTTGTTGCACTGCTCCCGGTATTTTGTGTGGAGCTTTGTGCAGCCGCACTGTGTCCTGCCGCATTGGCTTGAATGGGCGAGGCGCGGCCGGACAACTTCAGGCGGTGCGCTTTGCCGATCACGGCATTGCGCGTCACGCCGCCGAGCTCGACAGCGATCTCGGCCGCCGTTTTGCCTTCTCCCCATAATTTTTTCAGTAGCGCAACGCGCTCTTCCGTCCAGCTCATGCGTATAGCCTCCGATCCCACATATTGATCCGGTTCCAAACGGGACATCCCTCCCGAAGAATTCAAGAATGACCTTTAATCTCTTAAATCATGAAGTCGGGAGCACAGTAGCAGGCCGGGATTCCGCGGACCAGACGCATCGATCAAAACGATACCGCTTATCCACATTTTTCCCGGAAGCGTAAAAAAAGGGGTTGCGCTATATATAGCGCGCCGGATCGTGCTGCCATTTTTCCTCGACCTTGACGAACAGGCGCAGGTTGACGCGCCGACCGAGAATGTCTTCCAGTTCCTTGCGGGCGGCAATCCCGACGGCCTTGATCCGCGCGCCGCCCTTGCCGAGGATCATGGGTTTGTGCGCGTCCCGGGACGTCAGGATCATCTGGCGGATCGCAACGGCCCCTGTTCCGGCGTCCGTGCTTTCTTCCCAGGATTCCGTGACAACCGCAATGCCGTAAGGCAGCTCCTTATGCAGATTAAGAAAAAGTTTTTCCCGGGTGATTTCGGCCGCGAGCATCCGCATCGGCATATCGGAAATCTGGTCTTCCGGGAACAAAAGCGGGCCTTCCGGCAGGGTGGCTTCCAACGCCGCGGCCATGGGTTCAAGTCCGTCTTCTTTTAATGCGGAAATCATGAAAGTCTGCGCGAAGGGATAGAGCTCATTAAATTTTTGCGCTGTCTTCAGAAGGGTTTCACGCGGGATTTTGTCGATTTTATTTAAGGCAAGAAAGACCGGACGTCTTCCGGCCGTTTCCGAAAGACGCTGGATAATCTCCCGGTTATGCTCAAGAGCATCTCGTCTTGATGCATCCGCTATAAGCAAGACGCAATCCGCATCGTCCGCGCCCTGCCAGGCCGCCTCGACCATCGTTTTTTCGAGGGCGTGGCCGCCTCGCGGCGTGAACAGGCCGGGCGTATCGACAAACACAATCTGGCTCGCCGCGCCGCGCATCATGATGCCGAGCACGCGGTTGCGTGTCGTCTGGACTTTCGGCGTGACGATGCTGACTTTCGCGCCGATCAGCGCATTGACGAGCGTAGATTTCCCGGCGTTCGGTGCGCCGATGACGGCGATAAAGCCGCAGCGTTCTTGTCCGTGTCGTGTCTGCGCGTCATCTGTCATGCTCGACCTGCTCCAGACACAGGCGCGCGGCTTCTTTTTCGGCCAGCCGCCGCGACCCTGCCCGCGCCCGCACGGGAGAGTATCCGTCAATCCGGACCTCGATCAGGAATTCCGGAGCATGATCCGGCCCGGTTTTCTCAATAATATCATAGACAGGAAGGTCCAGCCCGCGCGCCTGCGCCCATTCCTGAAGAGCGGTTTTCGGCTCGCGGGGAGGCTGTTTGAGCGTATGGAGCCGCCCGGCCCAGAGTTTGCGGACCAGCGCCTCGGCCGGGGCAAATCCGCCGTCGAGATACATCGCTCCGATCAGGGCTTCCATGACGTCCGCAAGGATATGATCCCGCTCCGTGCCGCCCGCCGATTTCTCGGCCGCGGAGACGTCGATGCAATCCGGGACGCCGATCTCCCGGGCGATCCCGGCCAACGTTTCTCCGGAGACCAGCGCGGCAAATCGCTGGGCGAGACCGCCTTCCGGCTCGTCCGGGAAGGTCGTATAGAGCAGGTGCGCCATAGCCAGACCGAGGACGCGGTCGCCGAGAAATTCAAGGCGCTCGTAATTCACGTCCTTGCCGGTGCTTGCATGCGTAAGTGCATCCTCGAAGGGACGCGGATCCGTAAATATATGTCCGAGTCGTGTCTGAAGATCCAGGCGGGCCGAAACCATATCGTCATTCATGCACCGCTCCGTTCCGGATCGACATCCATGAACAGGCGTTTGTAGCGGATCGTCCACGGCCATTTCCAGACTTCGCCCAGAGAGGCCGTCCCGTTTGTCGAGAAAAACAGAAAATCAGCCCGCCCGACGATGTTTTCGTACGGGATGAAGCCGACGAGATCCGGCACGCGGCTGTCCTGAGAATTGTCGCGGTTGTCGCCCATCGCAAAGTAATGCCCTTCCGGCACCGTGTAGAGCGGCGTGTCGTCAAGCATCCGTGAGTCGTCTTCTTCGTAAATATGATGTGTAACGCCTCCCGGGAGCGTTTCGATATATTCGGTCATAACGCTCGAGTATCCGCCTTCGGTCACGCGGGTGAGGCCGATTGACTCTCTCGGGACGATCTCACCGTTGATATACAAGCGGCCTTTTCTTACCTGAACGGTTTCCCCCGGCAGGGCAACCACGCGCTTGATGTAATCAACCCGCTTGTCCGAAGGGAGTTTGAAGACGATCACATCGCCCCGTTGCGGCGGTTTCGCCCAGACCCGGCCCTCGATCGGCACGCCCGAGAACGGAAAAGAATGCCGCGAATATCCGTAGGCCGGTTTGTTCACAAACAGATAATCCCCAATCAGAAGCGTCGGCTTCATCGAGCCCGAGGGAATGTTGAACGGCTCGAACAAAAACGTCCGGATGACGAGCGCGAGCGCGACCGCGATCAGAGCTGTTCGGAAAAAGTCGGACCATTCTTCTCTTGCCGTCAAAGGAGGCTGGTCTTTTTTTGTTTCATCCGCCGCCTGTGCGGCCGTGTCTTTTTTTGCCATCGGATGGGCTTCCCGTGTTTATGTCTTTTTTCTATGATCTCTTTACTTGGTCTTGCAGCGTTTCGTCAAATACCGCGTGAATGATCACGTCCGCCTGCGCGATCGGCGGCTCGTCGGTCAGCGTCAGGAAAATCCGGGCCGTCATGCCGGACGGCGTCATGTCTTCCAGTCTGCGTTTCGCGCCGCCGGTCAGATGCAGGGTCGGCCGTCCGAGCGGGTCGTTCACAACGCCGATATCCCGCAGATAGACGCCCCGGCTGAACCCCGTCCCGAGCGCTTTCGAACAGGCTTCCTTGGCCGCAAAGCGTTTGGCATAGGTCGCCGCGTGCGTGCCGGCCGCGCGGCGGCGCTCCGCCTTTTCGCGCTCGGTCTGCGTGAAACAGCGATGCATAAACCGCTCGCCGAAGCGGTTCAACACCCGCTCGATCCGGCGGATGTCGATCAGATCGCTGCCCGTCCCGATGATCATGCCGCCTCCGTGCGTGTTGTCCCTTTTTTTGTGTTTGCGTCTTTGTCTTTTTTTGCCTCTCTTTTCTGGGCCCGCTTCATCGCCCGGCGGAGCCGCTCCTTGCGGTAGGCCTTGCGGGCGAGATCGACCGGGTAGAACATCACGAGATAAGAGACGATCCAGTAAATCAGGCCGACCGTATACCCCCCGATCGTCTGGGGCAACAAAAGCTTCATCGGATGGGCGAAGAGGTAGCTGAAAAACGCGCCCGGGTTCTCAAGAACGTATTCGAGCGAGAAATTTTCCGGCAGGGTGACAAAAGCGTCCGCGCCAAAGAGGCTGCAAATCGCCGTGCCCGTATCGTAGCTGATCTTGAGCATGAACGGGAAGGTCCACGGATTGCCGACGAGCGTCCCGACCAGCGCCGCCGGCCAGCTCGCCCGGATTAGCAGGGCCAGCCCCGCGGCCTGAAACAAATGCGTCCCGAAAAACGGGGAGAAGGAAATCGCCCCGCCGCTGGCAAGGCCCGCCGTTACGCGGTAAGTCGAGTCGCCTTCCCGGAAAAAGCGGTGCCGGAAATACCGGACCGTCCGTTCCCATCCCATACTCGGCCAGAGCGACTCCCGCAAATGCCGGAGCGAGGATCGGGGGATGCGGCGTTTGAAGATACTCATCTGCGTCGGTTTTCAGGAGGTTTCGTTTCGGTTGTTCCGTTCTTATATTACAGTATCGCTCTGCCCTGTCCATGACCCGGAAGGAGAAAAAACTTGCCAATAAACTTAACATAAGGTAGTTTCAGAAAAATTTGGCTCTAGAATTTCTAAAGGATTGATATCATGTCGGAAGGCAGCTCCAGGCAAAACGGTACAGGTCAACCTCAAATAAGACCCTTTTTCCCAGAGCCTTTTGGAGATGATCAAGGCTTAACCACTGAAGAAGAAGAAACAAGAGAGCAACCTCCTAAAGAGCCAGCCCCGGAAGATATTCTTCCTGAGGAAAAAGATTCTGATATCGCTTCTTTATCTGAAAAGAAACGAGGAAAACTGAAGGCTCTGATTCAGGAGATAAGAGGCCTGAATCGTTTTCATGATATTGATAAAGCGAATAGAATTTGTAGTGAATTGACAAGGGAACTTGACTGCAATGAGCCCGGAATAACGAAACTTACATTAGGCGCGGCTGTCGATGCCGTTCTTGTCCTCGGAGATGAACACGTGGAAGTAAGGAACCTTTGGGGGGCTTTGTCAGGAAAAGCTGCTCATCTCGATCGTGACGATATATTTCGTGCAAGATTAAGGATTGTTGACTGGCCACGTCAGGCTTTTGATAAGCAATCTGCGCTAAATTTTTGTCTCAATCGTTTCGAGCGTATGGTCCAAGCGGGAGAAACAATTGAGAGCATCATTCTGACTCACCTGTCGGGAACTATGAACGATTCTGCGAATTCCGTACAGAAAGTAAAAAAAGGGGGAATTACCGTCGATATGATCAAAGACGTGGCTCGTCGTTTGGAAAGCCTGAAAGGCAATAAGCAAGCCGAAAGATCAGAGTTATATTTCATTCTTTTGGATACCGTGCGTCCCTCCTCCCTCAATGATGTCCAGAGAGCGACTTTCGGCCTCGCCGTTAAAGCCCTTTTGAAGGAGGGGGTCCATCATGATCCTTCGTCGCGCCTCTGGCGGTTATGCAGAATGTTTACGGCATCTTTGAAGTCGGAAGATTACGACTGGGCGAGAGCGCAAGTTCATAAATGGTCGGGAGATGACACTGACGATCGCAAGAGCAAAATTCTTGATATGATTGGTCGGCTCGAAGACTTTGCAAAAAACCCGGGCGTGGTCCGTACTTCTGCTCCTGCTCCCGGCGGTTCTGCATCTGCCTTCTCATTATGACTTTTTTGTGCGTCACCGCCCGCGGGCGCGTTCGACATTCGCGACCTGCGGCGTGGCGCGCAGGGCGGCGATGATGTTGTTCAGATGCCGCGTATCGCTGACATAGATATCGAGCAACATATCCCAGAAATCGACGGACCGTGTCGTGATCTTGAGGTTCGTGATATTTCCGCCGTTCTTGCCGATGACGGTCGAGAGCGTCCCGAGCGCTCCCGGAGAATTGGCAAGCGTCACGTTAATCCGCCCGACATGCGCCTCCGGCGAATCGGGCCCTTCTCCCCATGAGACGTCGATCCAGCGTTCCGGCGTATCGGCGAACGTCTCAAGCGTCTCGCAGTCGATCGTATGGATCGTCACGCCTTTCCCGGTCGTCACGATCCCGACGATCCGGTCGCCGGGCAGCGGGTGACAACAACCGGCAAAATGAACGGCCATGCCGGGGATGAGCCCCTTGATCGGCATCGGCGAGTCCTTGCCGCCGCCCGATGTGCGGCCCGGGGCCGGCGGCGCGGCGGTATTCAGATCCTCCGGAGAATCGGGATCGCGCAGCGGCGTGGTCTGATGTGCCGGGAAAATCGCCTTGAACACGTCCCGCGCGCCGGTCAGACCGGATCCGATATTCGCAAAAACATCGTCCGGCGTCTCGGCTTTGAAATTCTGCAGGACGCCCATAACGGCTTTCTCTGTGTATTCATAGCCTTCCTGCCGGAAAACCTTCTGAAGCATGGCCCGGCCGAGCGTGATGTATTCATCGCGCTGCTGGTTCCGGATAAAGCGCCGGATATGAGAGCGCGCCTTGCCGGTGACGACAAATCGCTCCCATGTCGGGGAGGGGTTCTGTGTCTTCGCGGTAATAATCTCGACCTGATCCCCGTTATTCAGGCGGGAATTCAGCGGTGCGATCCGCCCGTTGATCTTTGCGCCGACGCATCGGTTCCCGACGGCCGAGTGAATGGCATAGGCGAAATCGATCGGCGTTGCCCCGTTCGGCAATTCGATCAAATCCCCTTTCGGCGAAAAAACGAAAACCTGATCCTGAAACAACTCAAGCTTGGTGCTTTCAAGAAAATCTTCGGGGCGTTGTTCCTGTTCGAGAATATCGAGAAGCTCGCGCATCCATCGGTATTTGCGGGCATCCTTGACGGCGGCCTCGGTCTGTCCGTCCTTGTAGGCCCAGTGGGCGGCAACCCCGAGTTCCGCCTCTTCATGCATCTCGACGGTCCGGATCTGGACCTCAATTCTCTGGCTTTCGGGACCGATCACGGTTGTATGGATCGAACGGTATCCGTTCGGTTTCGGTGTCGAGATGTAGTCCTTGAAGCGTCCCGGCACAGTCGGGTAATGACTGTGGATGAGTCCGAGGCTGTGATAGCATTGATCGATACTCTCCACGACGATCCGGAACGCCATGATGTCCGAGAGCTGCTCGAACGTCACATTTTTACGCTGCATTTTTTTCCAGATGGAATAGCGCGATTTCTCGCGTCCGGTCACCTGTGCCGGAATGCCCGCATCTTTCAGGAGTTTTTCGAGTGCCGCTATGATGCTGTTCACCATATCGGTGCCTTCCTTGCGCAGGAAGGACAAGCGTTTGGTGATGCTCTCGCGCGCTTCGGGATTAAGATACTGGAAGGCGAGGTCCTCAAGCTCTTCCTTGATCTGGTGCGTGCCGACCCGCTCGGCGAGCGGTCCGTAGATCTCGAATGTTTCGCGGGCGATCCGGCGCCGTTTCTCCGGTTTCAGGATATGATGCAGCGTGCGCATATTATGCAGGCGGTCCGCCAGTTTGATCAGCAAAACCCGGATGTCTTCCGACATCGCCAAGAGAAGCTTTCGGAAATTTTCGGCCTGTTTCCCCTCGAATGTCTGGCTTTCGATTTTGGTCAGTTTGCTGACGCCGTTGACGAGATCGGCAACGTTTTTGCCGAATTTGCGCTCAAGATCTTCATAATCGGCCTCGGTGTCTTCCAGCGTATCATGCAGGATTGCCGTCACGATCGTTGTCGTATCGAGCCTCATATCGGCCAGAATTTCCGCTACTTCCAGCGGATGGGTGTAATACGGTTCTCCGGACGCACGCGTCTGGTCTCCGTGCATTTCTTTTGCGAAAGCCGCGGCGTTGACGATACTGGCGGTGTCGGCTTTGGGATTATAGGCCTTCACCTTGTGAATAAGTTGGTCGGCGTCCATATGCGCGTACATGTTGACGTATGACAAGAATGCCGCAGAAACACCCCGCCCTCCCGGGGGATTTTCCTGCCGGCTTGTATCTTCCCTGTCAGGAATGATATCGGGAGTATTATGACGTATGAAAAGCCCCGCAGACAACAGAAAATTTCTTTATCTGCGGGACGTTATCTGGAAAGAGGGCAAAAAATTCTAAAATTCGTCGTCGTTGCCGCCGACAAGTCCGGCAAGATCGCCGAGGGAAATATCGCGCGACGCGGAAATATTGTCTTCGTTTTCGTCACTGTTTTCGCCGTCGTCATCTTCGGAAGAAAAACCGTCTTCGGCGGCATTTGCTGCAATGCTCGCCCATTCTTTTTCTCCTTCCATGTATTCGATTTTTTCCTCTTCTTCGTCCTCAACCGGGATGACGCGTTGATGGGCCCGGATCAGGTCGTCTTTAAGCTGTTCGGTGTTAATCGTGTCTTCTGCGATTTCGCGCAAGGCGACCACCGGGTTTTTGTCGTTATCCCGGTCCAGCGTCAATTGCGCCCCGGAACCGATTCTGCGGGCACGTTGTGCCGCGACCATGACAAGCTCAAAGCGGTTAGGAAGTTTCTCAATACAGTCTTCAACGGTTACGCGCGCCATGTCCACTCCTTAAAAAGGTCGATGATAAAAGGGAAGTCTTGCGAATTTTAAATTCCTCCAGCTTATAAGGCGCTCTGCGGCGAAATGCAACCTTTTCCGGGAATGAGGGGTCGCCTGTACGATTCGGCTTGATTCCTTCCGGAGATTCTTATATTAAAATCACCTAATAAAAAACAATTTTGCTATTTACCCAAGAAGACCAGATAATAAGGAAACTATAATAATGCCAAAAATATGCAAAAAAATTAACATGAACCATTATCCTGAAGAGCGACTGGCTATTTTTATTGACGGCTCGAATTTATATGCCGCTGCGCGGGCGCTCGGATTTGACATTGATTACAGCCTGCTTTTGAAATGGAGCGCGCGTTGCGGACGTCTGATGCGGGCTTTTTATTACACGGCGCTGGTCGAGGATCAGGAATATTCCCCGATCCGCCCGCTGGTCGACTGGCTGGATTACAACGGGTACACGATGGTGACCAAGCCCGCGAAAGAGTTTGTCGATCAGAGCGGCCGCCGGAAAATCAAAGGCGACATGGATATTGAAATCGCCGTTGATGTGATGGAGATGGCAGAATCCGTGGATCACATCATCCTCTTCTCGGGAGACGGGGATTTCCGCCGCCTGATCGAAGCCGTCCAGCGCAAGGGTGTCCGGGTCACGGTGATCAGCTCGATCAAAACGAGCCCGCCGATGGTCGCTGACGAGTTGCGCCGTCAGGCGGATAATTTCATTGAGCTGGATTATCTGGCCGATGAAATCGCCCGTGACATTGAAGAAAGTCACAATTTTAGCGGCAACAGCAACGGCAATGGCAATGGAAGTGTAAGAAGCGGCAACAGAATAACGGAAAGTGCGCTTCCCGAATTCCTTGAAGGTTGAGGCCGGAGCTTTTATCGGTTATACCCCGGTCATGAGTTTTTCAGATCCTGAAAGAGACTGTGCGCTCTGCCCGCGCCTGACGGCGTTCCGGGCAGAGAACCGCAGGACATTCCCGGGCCGGCATAACGCGCCGGTCCCGGCGTTCGGCGCGCCGGATGCGGAGCTCCTGATCGTCGGTCTCGCGCCGGGACTGAAAGGCGCGAATTTCTCTGGCCGTCCGTTCACCGGCGATTACGCGGGCGATCTCCTGTATGAAACGCTTTTAAAGACAGGGCTGGCCGAAGGGACATATGCGGCCCGGGCCGATGACGGCCTGTGCCTGAAGAACGTCCGGATCACAAACGCCGTGCGCTGCGTTCCGCCGGAAAACAAACCGACGCCGGAAGAGGCGGGAAACTGCCGCCCGTTCCTGATCCGGGAGATCGGCGCCATGCCCCGCCTGCGCACGATCCTCGCGCTCGGCCTGATCGCGCATAATGCCGTATTGAAAACGCTCGGCGAAAAACAATCCGCACACAAATTCGCGCACGGCGCGGTCCATCGACTCAAGACCGTGACCCTTTACGACAGTTATCACTGCTCCCGCTACAACACCCAGACCGGCCGTTTGACGCCGGAGATGTTTTCCGCCGTCTTCAAAAAAATTCTGGAAAGACGCGCCTGACCGCATCTTCCTCTGGACCTGCCCGGTTTTTGCCCTAATTTGAAAACATGCGCACGAAACACGGAAAAAATGACAGTTTTCCAGAGGTCCTGCCGGTTTTTCCGCTGGACGGCGTCCTGTTGTTGCCGGGCGGCGACCTGCCGCTGAACATCTTTGAGCCGCACTATCTGAACATGGTCGACGACGTCCTGCGCACCGGCCACCGGATGATCGGCATGATCCAGCCCCGCCGGTCCGGCGGGCAAGAGCCGAACGGACAGGATGCGCTGTCGCCGCCGCTCTACGATATAGGCTGCGCCGGGCGGATCACATCCTTCACGGAAACGCCGGACGGCCGCTACCGGATTTCGTTGCGCGGCCTGTCGCGGTTTCGGATCGCACAGGAAAAAAACCCGGCGGACGGCGGATATCGGCGTGTTTCACCGGCCTGGCAGGATTTTTCCTGTGATGCCGCAAGCCAGACATGCCTGCAACTCGACCGGACCTATCTTCTCCCGCTTCTGGAGACGTATTTCGAGCTGACGGCCCTGTCCTGTAGCTGGGAGGCGATCCACCAGGCCGAGGATGCGTGGCTGATCACATGCCTGTCGATGATCTGTCCGCTCGATCCGTGCGAAAAACAGGCTCTGCTTGAGGCCGAAACCTGTCAGGCGCGCGCGGATTTGTTTCTGACGATTCTGGAGATGAGCGTCAAGGGCGTGCATGAATGTTGTTACGCACGGAACGGCGACGAGGACGATTCCGGCACGCCGGCCTGTTGCCGCCATTGATTTTTGATCCGCGCTGTCGTATGTCTCATAGACATGGAACCCGATCACACCTCACCGCCGGATATTGATCCGAAACTTCTTGAGATTCTCGTCTGCCCCCTGACGAAAGTCCCGCTGCGCTATGACCGGACGGCGCAGGAACTGATCTCGGATCAGGCGGGACTGGCCTATCCGGTTCGTGACGGAATTCCGATCATGCTGGTGGATGAAGCCCGCCGTCTCGACAAAAGCGAAATCAGGAAATGACGGACAAAAATAATCAGGCCCAGACATCGCCGACGCTCTCGGTGATCGGCGTCGGTGCGTTCGGCGAGTTGATGATCAAACATCTCGCCCCGCATTTCGACGTGCATATCTTCGACCCGGCGCGCGATCTTGCCGCGCTCGGACAAACTTACGGCGTGCGCCCGGCAACGCTTGAAAACGCGGCGAAATGTGAAATCGTCCTTCTCGCCGTCCCGGTCCGGGAGATTGAAGGCGTTGCCCGGAAAATAGCCCCGTTTTTGACGCAAGGGCAGCTTGTGATGGATGTCGCCTCCGTCAAATGCCTGCCGAAGAAAATCTTTCTTGAGACCCTGCCGCCGGAGATTGATCTCGTCGGCCTGCACCCGCTCTTCGGGCCCCAGAGCGGGAAGAACGGCATCAAGGGGCTGAATGTAGCTGTCGTCAACGTCCGGGGAGACCGCGCGGACGGCGTGGCCGCTTTCCTGCGGGATAAGCTGGAGCTCAGCGTTTTTTGCTGCACGGCCGAGCAACATGACGAGCAGGCGGCCTACGTTATGGGCCTGACCCATATGATCGCCCGGGTCTTCAAGGAAATGGACGTCCCGGAGATCTACCAGACGACACGAACCTATGAGCTTCTGTCCGAAATGGTCAATCTGATCAAGAACGACAGCGAAGAGCTCTTCCGCGCGATTCAGACCGACAATCCCTTTGTCGCAGAGACCAAGCGCCGGTTTTTCGACTCCGTCCGGAAAATCGAAAAACACCTTGAAGAGCAGAAATAGCGCCCTGTCTTTTTGATTTCGAATCAATCCGCTTATTGATTGTTAATAAAAACCTAAGGTCCAGACTCACAGGTATCGTCCCTTCTGCGCAAAACAAAACTCTAGGGAGTGTCCTCAAACTCGTCTAACGAGCTAATTTTCCGGATTCACAGACTGATTTCTTTGTGATTCAATGAGATGTATTTGATTCACAAGGAGTA
>JANQFU010000067.1 GCA_028277665.1 Alphaproteobacteria bacterium
GACGTGGCAATCCAGCCGCTGAGCCAGCCATGGGGGCATTCTCTGGCCAAATTTCCGGATTGCCACACTCCCGTTGGTCGTTCGCAATGACAAAAAAACCGGATCGATCAGGAGGGCGTTAACCCGGATTCGTAGCCGTGGGTATACAAAAAAGCTCTTGCCCGGTCTGGGGGAAATGTGGCTTAATACGGCCATGGCTGTACGAGAATTGAAAACATCTTTTCTGTCCCTCCTTCGACTTATCCGCCCCTGAATGGATCAGGGGTGCGCGTTGGCGCGCCGTCCGTTCAGGGGATTTTTTACGGAAGATGACCGGCAGCCTTTTTCCAGACAAATTTGATATTCGGGCATGAAACCGGTTTGAAGGCGCTGTTCCGTCATATTTTTGACAACAAACAAGACAAAAGCGATATACAAGCGAGACGACACAACAGGAGAACATTGAAAAATGAACAAGGAACGCATTACTATATTCGACACGACGTTACGCGACGGAGAGCAATCGCCGGGCTGCTCGATGACTCTCGATGAAAAACTGAGGATGGCGCGTCTGCTGGACGAGATGGGCGTCGATGTCATTGAAGCCGGATTCCCGATTGCCTCCCCCGGCGACTTTGAGGCCGTCAGCAGAATCTCGGAAACGGTCAAAACGTCAACAATTGCAGGGCTTTGCCGCGCGAAAGATGCGGATATCGAGGCGGCGGCGCAGGCCATCGAGAAAGCGCCGCGCAAACGAATCCACACATTTATTTCGACATCGCCCCTGCATATGAAATACAAGCTTCAGATGGAACCGGACGCTGTTGTCGATGCGATCGCCGCGAGCGTCGCCAAGGCACGTCAATATACCGATGACGTGGAATGGTCGGCGGAAGACGGCAGCCGAACGGAGCCGGATTTTCTGTGTCGCTGTGTCGAAACCGCCATTCGTGCGGGCGCTTCGACGATCAATATTCCGGATACGGTCGGTTATGCCATGCCGGAAGATTATGCGGCGCTCTTTACGATGCTGCGCACGCGCGTCCCGGACATGGACAAGGCGGTTTTGTCCGTTCACTGCCATAACGATCTCGGCGTTGCCGTGGCCAATTCTCTGGCCGGAGTTAAAGCGGGAGCGCGGCAAATCGAGTGCACAATCAACGGAATCGGCGAGCGGGCCGGGAATGCGGCGCTTGAAGAAGTCGTCATGGCAATGCGTACGCGCCCCGACGCGTTTCCGTATGAGACGGGGATCGACACCACGGCGATTACGAAAGTCTCGCGAACACTGTCGACGATCACAGGATTTTCGGTTCAGCCGAACAAGGCGGTTGTCGGCGCGAACGCCTTTGCGCATGAAAGCGGCATCCATCAGGACGGTATGCTGAAAAATGCGCAAACTTATGAAATTATGACGCCGGAATCCGTTGGCCTTGTAAAATCGGAGCTGGTTCTGGGCAAACATTCCGGGCGGCATGCGCTCAAGAACAAGCTTCAGGATCTGGGGTACAAGCTGGACGACACG
Organism: Alphaproteobacteria bacterium; assembly: GCA_028277665.1. Classification (GTDB taxonomy): domain Bacteria; phylum Pseudomonadota; class Alphaproteobacteria; order Micavibrionales; family Micavibrionaceae; genus JANQFU01. The sequence goes on from JANQFU010000067.1 coordinate 1,505, forward strand.
GCTTTTCAGGATCTGTTCCAGCGCTTCAAGGTGCTTGCCGACAGGAAAAAAACCATTTTTGATGAGGATATTGAGACTTTGATCGAGGAAGAAATCGGCCGCGAGAAAGACCGCATCCAGTTTGTTGCGCTCCAGATTCAGGCCGGAACCCGAGGACCGCAGGTCGCCGAGCTCGTCCTGGACGTCGACGGCAACGCACAAAACGCAAAAACGGAAGGCAACGGACCGGTAGACGCGATATTCAGGGCAATCCGGGAAATTGTTCCCCATCCGGACGCACATCTCCAGCTTTATCAGGTCCACGCCGTCACGGGCGGCACGGACGCGCAGGCGGAGGTGACAGTCCGGCTGGAAGAAGACGGCAAAACCGTGAACGGGCAGGGGGCGGATGTCGATACGCTTGTGGCCTCATGCCGGGCCTATATTCATGCGCTGAACAAGCTTCTGACCAAGCGGACCCGATCGGCTCCGGCATAGAAAACCGTCCTGCTTTAGGGCCTGACTCTAATCTGCCCGGGAAACGTCGGATTGACGGGGCGTTGACGGGAGGGGCGGAACATCGCCCCCCAGCCGGTCCCGGAGAGACTGACGCAGCGCCGGGAGCGTCTCGGCGCTCGTCTCGTTCAGGGCGCGTTCCCACTGGAACCGGGCTTCGAGCCGCCGCCCGCTGTGCCAGTAGGCATCGCCGAGATGTGCATTGACTTCCGGGTCGTAAGGCAGAAATTGCGCGGCTTTTTCAAGTGCGGGAATGGCATCGTCCAGACGCCCGAGCCGGTAATAGACCCAGCCGAGCGAATCGGCAATATAGCCGTCCGTCGGGCGCAATTCCGCAGCTTTGTGGATCATCTCCAGAGCCCGGTCGAGATGGACGCCCCGGTCGGCCCAGGCATAGCCGAGATAATTCAGGATATAAGGATGATCCGGCTGGAATTCAAGCGCGGCAAGCAGATCCGTCTCGGCTTCGTTCCATTGTCCGAGGCGTTCATAGGCCATGCCCCGGGCATATAGCACATGCCAGTATTCGGCCGGAACGGGCGTGCCGATCTGCTTGAGGGCTTCATCGTAGGCCGACAGGGATTTTTTATAATCTTCGGCCTGCCGGTACATATCGCCGACGATGACAAGCGCATCGACCGTGCCGTGATCTTTGGCGAGTTTGCGAAGGATAATTTCGGCCCGCTCAAGTTCGCCCATTTCCGCAAGGAGCCCGGCGGCTTGCTGCTGGGCGGCGATATAACTCTCGTCCCCGGGCCGCAGGGCGGTGTAATAGGCGATGGCGGCGTCAAAGCGATTGTTAATGGCGTTGACCTGTGCCAGAAGCAGGCGGGCTTCCTGCATATCCGGGTTCAGGTAGAGCGCCATCTGGGAAAACACGCGGGCGCTTTCGTCGCTGAAATCCCGGATCATGAGCGTTGCGAGATCGTAAAGCGCCATGGAGACGCAGTGCTGTGGCGACAGATCGCTGCTGATAATTGCGGGGAGCTCAGGTTGTCCTCCGCCCTGGATCAGCTTGAGCGTGTCGGTAATCTCGGGAGAATCCGGATCGTGCGCCTGAAGCTTTTCCATCATTGTCAGGGCCTGGTCTTCGTGCCCGTGGAGAGAGAGAAGGATCGCCAGGCGAAAGGCAAGATTCGGGGCGGTCTCAATTTTGCCGATGAGATCTCTGGCTGCTTTCTCAAGCGCCGTGTTTTCATTGAGATACATGGCGACAAGCGCGGCATGGAAGTGGTGAATAGCAAGATCTTCAAGCACATCATGCCGGAAAACGCCTTCTCCGGCATGCGCCCAGATTTTCATCAGCGGTAGAACATAAGCGGACATGCCGCCGTCAGGCATGGAGTCAAGGCGCATCAGGGCCTGATCGTAGTGTGCCGTTTTAAAATCCTCAAGGGCGGCAAATAAAAGACCCAGTCCGTGATCAGGCTCAATGTCAAGTATTTTGCGGGCGCTTGAGATGGCGTCTTCAACCTGTCCGGCGCCCATGGCCAGAACCATATGCCGTTTCAGCAGCGCGATATTTTCGGAATCGCTCTCCAGAACTTCTTTCATATATTTTGCCGCCTGCGCCCAGTCATGCCGGCTTTGGGCATAGCGGGCTGCAAGATAAGCGCCGCTGCGCGTTTCGGGTTTATAAGAAGCTGATGGCGAAGAATTTCTGGAAACGAGCGTCTCTACAATCGGCGGCACGAAACCTGACGGTCCGGAAAAGCGGGACTTCGGATGTTCGGTTGCGAGATATGGTGAAATCCCGGCGGCGAATCCGGCGGCCAGCGCGATGACGGCGAAGGCGGTTCCATATCCGGTCTTTTTCGACCAACGCATGTCTGACCTCTATAACCTCTGTAACTTAATAATCCCGTTGGAGTCCGATCATCATATAAGATTTGGGCCGGAATCGGAAAGCGGAAAATCCGAAAAACCGGCATGTTCCGACATGTTTGCTACATGCTCGTATAATTGGGGCCGTCACCGCCCTCCGGCGGAGTCCACCGGATATTCCGGTTGGGATCCTTGATATCGCAGGTCTTGCAGTGCACGCAATTCTGGGCGTTGATCCGGAATTGCGGCGCACCGTCCGGCCCATCCACGTATTCATAAACGCCTGCCGGGCAGTAGCGGACGGACGGTCCCTGATAGACGGCCAGATCCGAGTCGGGCATCAAATCCGGATCCTTAAGTTTCAGGTGCGATGGCTGATCCTCGTTATGCATCGTGTTCGACAGATAAACCGAACTGGCCTTGTCAAAGGTCAGGACGCCGTCCGGCGCAGGATACTCAATCGGCGTGTGACGGTCGGCCGGTTCCGTATGTGCATGATCGCCCATACTCCGCCGGAGTGTCCGGGGCAGCATCCCGGACGTCGCGGTCTCAATCGCCGCGGTCATCAGCCCGCGATAGAGCCCTTTCTCAAAGCCGGGACGAACGTTCCGGACGGCGTTCAGCTCGAACCACAAATCACTGCGGTGGAACGCCTCCGGCCAGCCGGCGCATTCGCCGTTCTCCGCCGTTCCGGTCAGAAACGTAAAGAGAGCCTCGGCCGCGATCATGCCCGAGGACATCCCCGTATGAATGCCCTTGATCTTTCCGACGTTCAGGAATCCGGCGGCATCCCCGATCAGAATGCCTCCCGGGAAAGAGAGTTTCGGCAGGGACTGAAGTCCGCCCTCTGTAATGACCCGCGCGCCGTAGGATATCCGTCGTCCGCCCTCCAGAACCCGGCGGATTTTCGGATGTGTTTTCAGACGCTGCATCTCGTCAAAAGGGGAAAGATAGGGATTACGGTAATCAAGCCCGACGACCAGACCGACGGAAGCAAGATTTTCACCATATTGATAAAGGAATCCGCCGCCATAAGCGTTCTCATTCAGCGGCCAGCCCATTGTGTGTACGACAGACCCGGGCCGGTGTTTGTCCGGAGAAATCTCCCAGACTTCCTTGATCCCGAGGCCGTGGGTCTGGGGGTCGGATTGTGCGTCGAGCCCGTAGCGGGAAATCGCCTGTCCGCTTAAAAATCCACGGCATCCTTCGGCCAGAACGACCTGCCGTGCGCGGATCTCTATGCCGGGCTGATAGGCCGCCGTTTTTGCGCCGTCCCGGCCGATCCCCGTATCGCCGGTCGCAACGCCGGTTGTCGCGCCGCTTTCAGAATCGATCAGCAATTCTCCGGCGGCAAAGCCGGGAAGAATGTCGACGCCGAGGGCCTCGGCCTGCTCTGCAAGCCATCCGGCAAAAACGCCAAGCGAGATGACGGAATTCTTTCGGTTGCGCATAAGCGGGGGCGGGGGAATCGTCAAAGCCCGCTTTTCGCCCATCAGATATATGGCTTCGCGCGTGACCTTCGTGCCGACCGGCGCGCCTTTGTCCGGATAATCGGGGATGAGCCGGGCAAGGGCCGAATGTTCGAGAATCGCGCCGGACAGGAGATGCGCTCCGACCGCCGCGCCCTTTTCGAGGATGCAGACGGACAGGTCTTCGCCGCGCTCCTGCGCGATCTGTTTCAGACGAATGGCGCAAGACAGGCCCGCGGGACCCGCTCCGACAATCACGACGTCCACATTCATTCTTTCTCTGTCCGTGCTCATAAAATCCTCAAATCCTCAAAATCTCTCGTACACTCATACCCGAATCTGATACATAAACAGGAGGCTCCGGCCTCGCAAAGGTTTTTTAGGATTTATTTTTTCGGTCATGGGAACGGAACACACGCAGGCACAGACGCAGACATTGCACGCGGAGATGATTTCTGCGCTGCAATGGCATATCGATATGGGTGCGGCTCTGCCGATGACCGATACGCCCCAAAATCGCGAAAGCCGTGAGCACGAGACTGTTGTCACGCCGCAACAACAACCGGCGGCCCCTATAGCTGCGGCGGCTGCCGCCCCGCCTCTCGGGCTTGTCGCCGCGAAGGAGGACGCCATTCGCCGGGCGGGAGAGGCCGGGTCACTGGACGATTTGCGGCAGGCCATCGCGGAATTCGACGGCCTCGAAGTCAAGAAAACGGCGACAAACCTTGTCTTCGCCGCCGGAAATCCGGAGGCGGACGTGATGCTTGTCGGGGAAGCTCCGGGCCGGGACGAAGACATTCAGGGCTTCCCGTTCGTCGGCGAAAGCGGGCAGCTTCTGGACCGGATGCTTGCGGCGATCGGCCTGTCCCGAAAGAGCGAGGACCCGAAAACGTCGCTCTATATCTCGAATATTCTGAACTGGCGGCCGCCGGGCAACCGAACCCCGGCCCCGGGGGAGGTCGAGCTGGGCCTGCCCTTTATCGAGCGACATATCGCGCTGGTGCGCCCAAAGCTCCTGATCCTGTGCGGCGGCGTCTCGGCCAAGGCCCTGCTGAATACGGATAAAGGCGTCTCGCGCCTGCGGGGAACGTGGCACGAGTACCGGCCTGTGTCCTTGCCGAACCCGGAGATCTCCGCCGCGCCGATCCCGGCACTGGCAACCTTTCACCCCTCCTATCTTCTGCGGACGCCGCTCCAGAAACGCGCGGCCTGGCAGGATCTTCAGGCCATCGAGGCTCGAATACGCACGACGCCATAAAGCCGCACAAGACCGTTTTCGGGTCGATATTTCTGGACATTTACCCCTAATTCCTGTAGATTAAGCCCCATGCTAAGCAAAAAAACATGGATGCGGACCCACACGGGCCCGGGAAAAGGGCTTGTCATCGGGCTTGCGATGCTCGTCATCGCCGCAGGAGCGGGAGGAGCGGGAGGAGCGATTGCCAGTGTCCCCATGCCGGATAAAAAGCCGCCGCACACGATCCGGATCTCGCAATCCGCGAAATCGGGCATCCCCCGGAAAGCAGAGACGGAATCTCTCCTGCACTACGGTACGCCGGGGCTCCCGCGTGCGAAACCGATGCCCAAAGGCACGGAGCCGCTCTCGCGGGCCGATATCGTCCTGTACCGGAAGATATTCGCACTTCAAAGCACGGGCGATATTGCCGGAGCGGACAGGCTTCTGGATCAACTCGGCGATTTTCGTCTGCGCGGCCATGTCCTGTATCAACGCTATCTGCATCCGACGGCATACCGGTCCTCATTCGAAGAGCTGAGAAACTGGATGGATTTATATGCCGACTATCCGGGCGCCTCGAAAATCTACAAGCTGGCTCTGTCCAGAAAGCCGAAAACATATACGGGCCGCGTCCGGGCGCCGGAGACGGGGAAGACGTTGCGCGGCTGGCTCGAAGCGCATGCGAGCCGTTCTCAGGATTACAGTTCGGAGAGAACCCGGACGAAAGCGCAGTCCCGGGAAGTTGCGGCGCTTGAAAAAAAAGTCAAAGTGAAAATTCGCAAGGGAAGCGCGGACGCCGCCTGGCAACTCGTCAAGGACGCGCCTGCGGGATTGCTGGATGACGTCGAATCGGACCGGCTGAGTGCCCAGATTGCCGCGGCTTACATGTATGAAGGCGAACTGGATACGGCCCTCGCGATCGCGGGCCGGAGCATTCGCCGCTCGGGCGTTCAGGTCCCGGAAGCCGGATGGGTTGCAGGCCTGTTATACTGGCGGCGCGGGGCCTATGCGCTGGCGGCGGATCGTTTCGAGATGGCGGCGAAATCGCCTTACGCCTCGGGCTGGACCCGCACGGCGGCGGCATTCTGGGCATCGCGCGCGCATATGCAGTCCAAAAATTTCCATGCGATGGAAACATGGATGGAGGAAGCCGCGAAATATCCGCGCACCTTCTACGGACTGATCGCGACGCGGGCACTGGGCCGGGATCTGGGGCTGGATCTGACCCTGCCGGAATTCTCCGACCGATATATGAAACGGCTGGTCTCTCTCCCCGCAGGGTTCCGGGCCGTCTCTCTCGTCGAGGCCGGGCAGTTTCATCTGGCCGAATCCGAGTTGAAACAAATCAATCCGGGCAATGACCGCGAGCTACAGGAAGCCCTGCTCGCCTATACGGAAGAGGTCGGCCTGCCGTCGCTTGCGATGCGTCTGGCCAATGCACTGCCGAACCCGAACGGCGGCCTTTATGACGGCGCGCTTTATCCGCTCTTGCCGTGGGAGCCGAAAGACGGGTACACAATTGACCGCGCGCTCATCCACGCGATCATCCGTCAGGAATCGCGTTTCAATCCAGATGCTGAAAGCCGCAGCGGCGCGACAGGCCTGATGCAGCTTATGCCGACAACGGCAAGCTATGTCGCCGGCGACCGCCGCCTGAAACAAAAATCCGGACGCCATCTTCTGAAAGATCCGGTCCGGAACATAGATATCGGCCAGGAATATCTGGAAAGCCTGCTGGCAATGGACAGCGTCGGTGACGATCTCTTCTCCCTGACTGTGGCCTATAACGCCGGCCCCGGGAATCTGAACCGCTGGAAACGCCAGCTCGGATCGGTCACGGAAGATCCGCTTTTGTTTATTGAGAGTATTCCGGTTGCCGAAACGCGCGCCTATGTCGAGAAAGTTCTTGCCAATTTCTGGATCTACCGCCACAGGCTCGGCCAGCCGACCCCGTCCCTCGAAGCGATCGCGAAAGGAAACCGTGCGCGTTACGCCGCCCTCGACGACGATGAAACCGCCCTGCGTCTGGCCTCTACGCGATAGGCCTTCCCTCTGTAGAAGAGATGTTTGTCTTACATAATTGACACAATGTAAGACAGGATCATATAATATATACGAGAGAGGGGATCTGAGATATGGCAGAAACATTGACAATTCGACTTTCCGGCCCTTTGCGGCGTTTCATAGAGAGGCGTTCTGGGGAGAATGGTCTGTATGAAAACGCAAGCGAATATGTACGTGATCTCGTGCGTCGTGATTTTGAAAAAGAAGAGCAACGCAAATGGTCTATGCTTACAGAAGAATTGAATTCAGCTCTTATGGCTGATCAAAGCGAATATGTCCCTTTTGATGTTGAAGCGATTATAGACCAGGCGCGAGCGGAATATGCCGAAGAAAATCCCTGAATCCAAAATCAGGATTTATCCAAAAGCCGAGCGGGAAATTTTGGAAATCTGGAAATATACCTGTGAAAAATGGGGGAAACGGAAAGCTGACGAATATGTTCGGGGCCTTCATAGTTTTATAGAGAATTTACAGACAGATAGGCAAGGATGGCGGCGCGTCCCGTATAGGACTCTCCGGGGGATTTACTTTAAGCACTATGAACATCATTACGTTTTCTTCAGGGAGTTCAAAGACGGTACCTTCGGCATTATGAGTGTATTGCACGAGAATATGGATTTACCAAATCGTCTTCTTGAAGATATACAGTGATTTCCGATAAGAATAGAACATATTCTTATCGGAAATTGTACCGAGCAAAGCCCAAGAAAAACATAGGCGTCCGTAAGGACGGAAGCATGCCCCCAAGGGCGTATAGCGTATGAGGGCTCGCATTTAAAATGTCCTATTTTAAATGCGATTAACTATAGATTAGGGGCAGGACCTATAAGCCGCAGCTTCTGTTGACGCCGGATGCAAAACGAGTATCTTACTTCTTATGACGAATCACGATAAACCAGACACGAACCAGCCGGAGCAAATTCCGCTCAATCTCGGTCACCGGGAGGCATTGGAGCGGGAGGATTTTCTTGTCTCGTCCTGTAATGAACTGGCGGTAACGTGGATCGATAAATGGCCGCGCTGGTCGACATCGGCGCTTATCCTGTGCGGTCCGCCGGCCGCCGGCAAAACGCATCTGGCTTCCGTCTGGGCCGTGCGTAGCGGCGCGGTCATTGTCCCCGCGCAGGACCTTGCGAAAACAACCGCCGATGAAATCGCAGAGCGCGGTCCGCAGATCGTCATCGACCGCCTCGATACTGTGATCGGGCACATGGAGGCGGAAAAGGAACTTCAACATTTATACAACCATCTTCGGGAAGACGATCGCTCACTCTTGATCACAATGCGCGAGGCGTCAATGAGGCGTAATATGGTGTTGGCCGACATACGTTCTCGATTACTTATGTCTAATCTGGTTGAGATCAAATCGCCGGACGATACGCTGCTGGCGGCGGTCCTGATCAAACATTTCAATGATCGCCAGCTTCAAATATCAGAGTCTGTCCTGCAATTCACGCTGGCCCGAATGGAGCGCTCTTTTGCGTCGGCGGCGCAAATTGCCGAAGCGGCCGACGAACGGGCGTTAGCGGAGGGAAAAAAAGTGACGCGCCCCCTCATGGACTCTGTCCTTCAGAACCTTGCCGGTTCTCCCTGACTAACCTTCCGTCCCTGTTTTCTGAATCCGGGATTTTGGTTCCACGATTTTCAGGTGCAGGTCGCGCAGGGCCGTTTCGTCAATAATGGACGGCGCGCCCATCATGAGGTCTTCGTATTGGCCGTTCATGACAAAGGCGTAAACTTCGCGCAGGTTCGGTTCGTCCGCCAGCAGCATGATGATCCGGTCGATGCCGGGCGCGTTGCCGCCGTGCGGCGGCGCCCCGAACCGGAAGGCGTTCAGCATCCCGCCGAATTTGGCTTCCAGAACGCTCTTGTCGTAGCCGGCAATCGCGAAGGCCTTTTCCATGATTTCGGGCTTGTGGTTCCGGACCGCGCCGGAGGACAGCTCGAACCCGTTGCACACCAGGTCGTACTGATAGGCCAGAACGTCCAGAGGGTCTTTGGTCTCCAGTGCTTCCAAACCGCCCTGGGGCATTGAGAACGGGTTGTGCGAAAAATCAATCTTTCCGGTTTTTTCGTCGCGTTCATACATCGGGAAATCGACGATCCAACAGAATTTGTAACAGCCGCGTTCGCGAATGCCCATGTCGTCACAAATTTTGTCCCGCGCTTTGCCCGCGAATTTGGCGGCCGGAGCTTCCTGATTACAGATAAAAAAGACCGCGTCGCCGTCCTCTGCCCCTGTGAGAGCTCGTAAGGCTTTCTGCGCCGCCTCGGGGATGAACTTGGCAATGGGGCCCGTGCCCGCGCCGTCCTTGAACAGAACATAGCCGAGACCCGGCGCGCCCTCGCCCTGTGCCCAGCCGTTCAGCTTGTCGAAAAAGCTGCGGGGCTGATCGCCGACACGCGGAGCGCGAATCGCGCGAACCACGCCGCCTTTTTCGACGGTGCTCCTGAAGGCTTTGAATTCGACATCGTCGCGGGCAAAGATTTCTGTGATGTCGCAAATTTCCAGCGGGTTGCGCAGATCCGGCTTGTCCGATCCGTATTTCAGCATCGCCTCACGATAGGTGATATGCGGGAACGGCGTTTGCGTCACGGTGCGCTTTTCGCCGGTAAAATCGGAGAATTCCTCGAACACGCCCGAGACAACGTTTTCGGTGACGGCAAAAATTTCGTCCTGGGTGACGAACGCCATTTCCATGTCGAGCTGATAGAATTCGGCCAGGCGGTCGGCCCGGCCGTCCTCGTCCCGGAAACAGGGGGCAATCTGGAAGTAGCGGTCGAAGCCCGAGACCATGAGCAACTGCTTAAACTGTTGCGGGGCCTGCGGCAGGGCATAGAACTTCCCGGGATGCAGGCGGGACGGGACGAGATAATCCCGCGCGCCCTCGGGTGAAGAAGCCGTCATGATCGGCGTCTGGAACTCCTGAAAGCCTTGATCCCACATCCGGCGGCGCATCGAGGCGATAACGTTGTTCCGCAGGCGGATCTTGCGGTGCATATGTTCGCGGCGCAAATCCAGATACCGGTATTTCAGGCGGATATCCTCGCCCGCGCCGTCGTCTTCGGCGACCTGAAACGGGAGAATGTCGGCCATGGATTGCACGTCCGCCGATTCGATATAAATTTCGATCGCGCCGGTCGGGAGTTTGTCGTTCACCGTGCCCGGCGCGCGGTCGCGCACGCGCCCGTTGACCGTGATCACGGACTCGGGCCGCCACTTATCAATCTGATCGATCAGCGGAGAGCCTTCATCGACAACGCATTGCACCAGCCCGTAGGTATCCCGGAGATCGATGAACAGAACCCCGCCGTGATCGCGTTTGCGGTGGATCCACCCCGAAAGCCGGACGGTCTGTCCGACATCGGATTTTCTAAGGTCGCCACATTTATGAGTCCGGTAGGCGTGCATCTGCGTTTGCATCTTTCATCCTTGCAGGTTCAGGTTGGCATTAAGCATCCCGGCGTTATACCGTGCTTTTCCATACGGGCGCAAGAGAGATAAAGCGAGAAAAGGGTTAAGGGTGGCGAGGGGCAAAGAGTGGGGGCTTTCCCCTCGCCTGCCGCGCTTGATCCGCCGTCCCATTTGCCTGTGCCGGTGGGGGCGGCACATCCCCCACAGGAGCCTGGTCGAGCGCGACAATTCGAAATGACCTGAATTTATAATTCTCGTCATTCCCGCGAAGGCGGGAATCTTTCCGGATCCTTTACAAAGATTCCCGCCTTCGCGGGAATGACGGTCCTTCTTTTTCCCGTCACAAAGGCCAGCCCGGCCAGAGCCGTCATCAACGCATGCGAGTAGGTTTTTTCT